>NZ_JBLUNZ020000016.1:0-10093 GCF_048061935.2 Leucobacter sp. BZR 635
CCCCGTCATCACCTGCTCGATCCAGTAATAGCGTTGAACCGCGGAGGCCCACTCAGGAGTCGCGAGCGTGTCTTGGACGAGTGCCGTGAGCTCAGCCGTCTCGTCTTCGGTGATGCCCGCGGGAGCCGCCAGCATGCGCCAGTTTGCGAGGGTAATGTCGAACCCCTGTTCGCGCGCGGTCGGGATGTCGATTCCGGGGATTGGCTCCTCGGCGACAATCGCGAGCGCGCGCAGCCGTCCGGATTCGATCTGATCGATATTGTCTGGGTACCCGCCCGTCGCTGCCTTCGCTGTCCCGTTGAGCAGCGCCGCAACTGCCTCGCCGCCGCCGTCTGACGAAATATAGGTGGTGTCGACTGGGTCGATCCCGGCGGCGAGCGCAAGGTCGGTGACTACGAGCTGGTCGAACGATCCCCCGCCCGTCCAAGGAATCGCTCCCGGGTCTTCCTGCCACGCTGAGACGAGGTCGCCAAGGGTGTCAAACGGCGAGTCCGCTGGGACAACGATCACGTCGTACTCTTCAAAAAGGATCGCGAGCGGGGTGACGTCGTCGAGGGTCGCGGCGGAGTCATACTGAATTGTCGCGGCGAGCAGCCCGGTTCCGCCGACGAGCATCGTGTTTGCCCGACCTTCCAGGCGCGACATGTTTCCGAGCGCGATCGTGCCCCCGGCTCCTGGCATATTCACCACCTGCACGTTCGCGGCGAGACCGTTGGCGCGCTGCGCTTGCTGCATCTCTCGCGCGACGGTGTCCCACCCTCCGCCGGCGGCCGCCGGCGCGATGATCGTGAGCGACGAATGGATGTCTTGTCCGGCCGTTGCTGAACTGATCGATCCGAAAGACGCCGCTCCGACCGCGGCCACCGCCACCATGCCTCCGATGAGCCGCGCGGCGGTGCGCTTTGCTGATCGGCCGGCGGTGCGGTTCTGGGCTGATTCTGGGGGCTCTGGGGCCGCCATGTGAGCGTTCTCCACTGCATCACTCCTTCGTGAGGGTGCAAGGCTGCACCGCGTCTCGCATCAACTTTGCAGCTTCGACGGAGGAGCCGCCTGATTCACCGCTTTAACCTCTTTGATGCTCACGGCGTCGACGGTGGCAGCGCGCGTTCGAGCCTCTAGACTGGGTCAGCGACAAGGAGGTGGCTGGTATGAGTGGTGGGGGTACCCCTCGCTACGTGCGGCTGGCAATGCTGTTTCTGCCGACCCTCATCGTGGTTGTTGGGGTGGTACTTACGGCGAGCATTGCAGCGACAGTGCAAGAGCGCAGCATTCGCGATACCACCGCTGAACGGGTGTCTGATGTCGCGTTGAGCCTCGCGGAACTGGCGCAGGTGCGCAGCGCCCTCGCACTCGTCGAAACCGACATGGCTGCGGCGACTGCGGATCTGCAACCACTTGCCGACGTCATCGAGCGGGCAGCTGGCGTCGACTACGTTGTGATCAGCGACGAACACGGTATTCGCGCGACGCACCCGACGCCGTCCGAACGCGGCAAGCAGGTCTCGACTGACAACTCGGCTGTTCTCGCTGGCGAGTCCTTTCTCGGCACCGAAACCGGCACGCTGGGTTCGACGCTTCGGGCAAAAGTTGCCGTGCGTGACGCATCCGGCGAAGTCATCGGTGCGCTCTCCGTGGGTATCCTCGAGAGCCGTATCGCTGCTGATGCGTCGGAGGCCTTTGGCCGACTCCTCCCCTGGGTCATCGGAGCCCTCGTCGTGGGAACGCTCGCGAGTTCGGCAATCGCTGCGGTGCTTGAACGCCGATTCCGGAGGTTTGATGAGGCGGCACGTGAAGCGGCAGAACTCCGGCGCACCGCCGCAGCGCTCCAAGAACAATCACACGAGTTCCTCACGAGACTCCACGTGATCCACGGGTTGGTGTCACACGGCGACAGCGATGATGCGCTTGCCTATATCGCCCGCGTGGCTCCGCTCACGAGCGGAGGCCCTGACTCGAGCCTCAGCGAGCAGCCGCTGCTCCGCGCCACGCTTGACGCGTTGCAGGCGGAGCTCCGCGCACTCGGCGCTGAGCTGAGTGTCGAGATCTCGGTGACTTCCCCAGTGGACGAGCAGACAACGCTGGTGATCACCAATCTGGTTCGCAACGCTGGCGAAGCGGGAGCGCACCTCGTGCACTGTGCTCTCGACGAAAGAGGGGGCTGGTTCTATGGCGAGGTCACGGACGACGGCCCCGGCATCCCCCTAGCGGATACCGATCGGGTGTTTGCCCGCGGCGTCACCACGAAGCAGGATCTCACCGGCCTCGGGCGCGGAATCGGGCTCGACCTGGTCAGGCGCGCGGTCGCGGGCCGCGGCGGCAGTGTCGAGCTCGGTCGAGCGTCGCTGGGCGGCACCCGATTTCGCTTCGAAATGACGGTGCGCTAGTGGCCAACCGTTCTCCAGCGTCGTCAGGTCGTGGCGGTTCACGCGACATCGAACGACCGATTCGGGTGCTCGTTGTCGACGACGATCCCGGGGCTCGCCTCCTCCACGGCCGCTTCGTAGCGGGTGCCCCTGGGTTTGCGATGGTCGCCGCTGTGGGAACCGGTCTCGCGGCAGTCGCGCACGGAATTCGCGGCGGGGTCGACCTCGTGCTGCTCGATATGCGACTTCCCGACATTAGCGGCGTCGAGGTGCTCAATCGGCTGCGCACGCTGGGTGAGCATTCCCCCGACGTGCTCGTGATCAGCTCGTCGCAGGATCGGGTGACCGTACGCCAAGCACTCGCCGGCCACATAGTCGGGTACTTGGTGAAACCGTTCACCGAGGAGGCGCTCCTCGGGAGGCTTGCGGTCTACGCGTCCGAGCGAGCGGCAGTGGCCGCTGCAGCCTCGCACTCGCGCGATGTGCCTCTCGCGCAGGGCGAGATCGATAAGCTGCTGTCGACCGGACGTGTCACCGTGCAGCATCCGTCAGGGTCAGCGTCGAGTGCCGGTGCGGCCGAACCTGGGTCGCTGCCGAAGGGCATCTCCCAGGTCACGCTCGACCGCGTCGTCACCGCGTTAGACCCCGTTGTTCCCGTGACCGCGAGGGCGCTGGCGGCGAGCCTGTCGATCTCGCTCGCGACCGTGCGTCGATATCTCGACTATCTCGAGGAGACCGGGGCGATCGACCTCGCCCACCGCTACGGTATGCGGGGTCGCCCGGAGGTGTTGTACCGACGCGTGCCTCCGCCGATGGACTGACGGCGGGGCTGCGTCACTGTTTCGGCGCTGCCCGCACGAGCATCTCCGCGATCGTCCCGCCCTCTTCAACTCGCATTTCGAGCGACAGCGACGTGCCTGAAGCCCCGGTGATGCGGGCTGCGCCGAGCACGTCACTCACGTCTTGGTATCCGGTAACGACGTAGGGCCTGTCGGGCCGTACCCCGGCGTTCATCTGCTCGGCGACGGTTTCTGCGGGGGCTTCCTCGGCGAAGCTCTTCGTGAACTTCCCCTCGAGCTCGTGCGGGGCGATATCAGCGTCGGCGTTGAGCAGGTCGAGCATCCACTGGATCTGCAAGCCCGCGGTGGTCTGCGGAAGCGCGACCGCTGCCACTTCTTCGGTTACCCCGGCAGAGTCTCCTTGTGCGCCGGGTGCGGTAGCGCAGCCGCTGAGCATGAGTCCCGCGCCGAGTACGAGAGCCGACACCGGGCCCAGGAGCCTCCGACTCCCCCTGGCTGGTGTGCTGAGTGCGCCGCGCTGCTGCATAAATTCCTCCGTGCCGAACCGAACGTGTCACCAGCAACCTACCAACACCGCACGCGCGGCGTCCAAGCGCCTCACCACAGCACACCCCCCTACAACGTGCGCTGCCCCGGCCGCAAGATGCAGACCGGGGCAGCGCGCGGGGCAAGACTAGCCGTTGAACGACACGTAGCCAGCGATGAGGTACGCGATAAACGACAGCACCGCTGCGACGCCGGCGTAGGGCAGGATCGACAGCATGAGGTTCAGCGGCTTCACGCCGACCGACTTCGATGCGAGGATCATCCCGTCACCGTACAGGCAGGTTGTCGATCCAAGGGCGGCGCCCGAGAACACGGCAGCGCCGGCAAGCACCGGATCCACACCGACCGCGATCGCGAGCGGCAGCACGACGGGCGTGATGACCGCCGCGAGATCCCAGAACGCGCCGGTCGCGTACGCGTACAGGCCGCACACGAGGAACACGATGGCCGGGAGCAGTGCACCGTTCATGATCGGCTCGGTCGCGCCGATCACCCAGTCAGCGAGCTGCAGGTCCATGTTGATCTGCTGCACCATGAAGGCGAGCACGAACAGCACCATCACGTAGCCCATGCTCGTGATGCCCTCGAAGGCCTGGTCGAGCACGCCCTTGAAAGTGAGGCGGCGCTGCGAGACGTAGAGGATGATCGCGACGACGACCGCGGCGGCGGCACCCTTCACAATGTCGACCTCGGTGAAAATGGTCACGAGCACGAGGGTGATGATCGGGATGAGGAAGTTGAACGGCAGCGGACGCTTGCTCTCAACGCCATCCTCGGCGAGCTCGAAGGCACGCTCCTCGGGGGTGAGGCCCTCAGGCAGCGGATCGCCGGTGCGGTCGACGCGCTCCTGCTCGCGCTTGAGCGGGCCCACGAGCGGCAGCACGCCGAGGGCGAGCAGCAGGCCGATCGCGAGCGCGATCCAGCCGAAGAAGATGTACGGCAGGCCTGCGATGTACGCGCCGAAGCCCGAGCCGTTGACGGTGACGCCGTCCTGTTCGAGCAGGGCTGAGAAAAACACGGCCCAGGTCGAGAATGGGATGATGACCGCGATCGGTGCCGACGTCATCTTCACGATGGTTCCGAGCATTGTGCGGGGCACGTTGTAGCGGTCAGTGACGCGCTTCATCGAGGTGCCAACGGTGAGCGCGTTGAGGTAGTCATCGATGAACAGCGCGATGGTGAGCAGCCAGGTGAGCAGCAGCGACTTGCGGCGCGAGTTCACGAAGCGTTCCGTCCAGCGTGCGAAATCGCTCACGGCTCCCGAGGCGTTGAAGTACGCGATGAGAATGCCGAAGAGCACGACGACGAGCACGAGCCAGTGCACCGTCTCGTTCGACAGCGACGATCCGACGAGGCCGACCAGGGAGTCGAAGAACCCCCAGCCGCCAATGAGGATCGCGCCGACGACGGTGCCCGAGAGCAGCCCGAGCAGGGCTCGCTTGGTGAGCACCGACACGACGAGGACGGTGATGACTGGCAACAGTGCCAGTGCTGTGTTTTGGACCACGATGGCCTTTCAGGAGGCGGGAGATCCCGCACAGTTGGTGGGGTGAGTTTACTCGGCGTGCGAGGTGTGCAGACCGTCGAGATAGGTGGCGCGCACCGGCAGCGTGGCGAGGTCGTCGCCTGTTACCTGGAGTGGATCCTCGGCCCAGACGGCGAGGTCTGCGCGGGCGCCCGCTCGGATGATGCCGAGGTCGTCGTCGCCCTGCGCGAGCGCTGCACCGCGGGTGTACCCGTGGAGCGCTTGAGCGGCCGTAAGCCGCTCTTCTGGTTCATACACGAATCCGTCGGTGTCGCCGGGCGCGCGGCGCAGCATCGCCCAGGCGAGGCCGACTCGTGCGTCGAGGTCGGCGATTGGCCAGTCGGATCCGAGGGCGAGCGGGGCCCCTGCACGAAGCACGGTGCCGGCGGCCCAGGCGCGGGAGGCGCGCTCGGGCCCGAGCCTGCGGGCCCACTCGTCGCTGCCGTCGGCGATGCGCCACTGCAGGTGCGGCAGCTGCATCGAAGAGGTGATGCCGGTGGCGGCGAGCCGGGCGACATCGCGCGGGTCGAGGGTCTCGAGGTGCTCAATGCGGTGCGGCACGCCGCTGCGCGAGATCGATCCGACCGCCTCGTACGCGGTGATGGTCTCGCCGACGGCCCGGTCACCGATCGCGTGCGTTGCGATCTGGAAGCCAGCTTCAGCGAACTCGCGTACCGCTGCCTGAAAGTCTTCGGTGTTCGGCCAGAAGCCGGTGAGCCCCTCGCCGTCTGCGTCGGCCTCGTAGAGCCAGCCGGCGCCCGTGTCGATGACCCCGTCGGCGTAGAGCTTGATGACGCCGCCCCGCCACCGGTTGCCCGCGCGGTCTCGCTGCGCCGCGATGGCCGCCCGCTGCTCGGCGGAGTAGCCCGGCTTCACGTCCATGGCGCTCACGATGCGCACGGGCAGGCCCATGCCGCTCGAATCGAGCGCCTCAAGCAGGTCGAGGGTCTCGGAGTTTCCGTCCATGATGGTGCCGCCGGTGAGGCCGGATCGGCGCATCTTTGCAAAGGTGCCG
This sequence comes from Leucobacter sp. BZR 635, assembly GCF_048061935.2. Lineage (NCBI taxonomy): Bacteria > Bacillati > Actinomycetota > Actinomycetes > Micrococcales > Microbacteriaceae > Leucobacter > Leucobacter sp. BZR 635. The sequence goes on from NZ_JBLUNZ020000016.1 coordinate 6,250, forward strand.
CGCGCCGCGGCGAGGGTCTCTTCGCGGCTCGGCTTCGGGGCGATGTCGAGGATCGGCTGGTACGCGCTGTCTTCGCGGAGCTCGCCGGTCGGCATTCCCTGCGCGTCGACGACGATCTCGGAGGTGTCCTCGAAGTCACGCGCGCCAGTGATGCCGGAGCGCCGGAGCGCCTCGGTGCTCGCAACCGCGGTGTGGAAGTCGAAGAAGAAGACCATGGCGGGCAGATCGCCAACGGCGTCGTCCACGAAGCGGGAGGTGAGCTGCGCGCCCTCAAACACTGCGTAGTCGAGGTTCCAGGCGCGTACCCACGGCGATCCCCCGCCACTGCGCACGCGCGCGGCTTCGGCTGCGAGCGCCTCTCGGAGCTCGCGCAGGTCGCGGACGCCACCGAGGTCTGCGCCCTGGCAGAGCTCGACGCCCTGGATCGGGTGCAGGTGGGCGTCGATCAGGCCCGGAGTGATCGTCGAGCCCGTCGCGTCGTCGATCTGGGTGGCTTCGCCCCGGAACGCCGCGTCGATTTCGGAAGGCTCGCCGACGGCGAGAATGCGGCCGCCGGTGATCGCGATGGATCGTGGCTGCGTCTCGGAATCGCCATCGACCATCGTGTGCACGCGAGCACCTGCGATGATCAGGTCTGCGGTCGTTGCTGCCACGGTGGCCTCCCTCGGTTCGTGAGACCCCGTATCCTCGAATGGACGCGGGGCAAGATCAATTTACGCACATTCAATAATGTCTGCAACCCCGCGAGAGAAGGAAGTTCCATGACGACGGGCCCCGAACCCCAGCGATCCGCCGGAAGACCCCGCACCGCGGTGCTGTCTCCCGAGCGCATTTTGGCTGCCGCATTCGACCTCGCCGACGTGCGCGGCGCCGATTTCACGCTCGCGGCCCTCGCCAGAAACCTCGAGGTGCGCCCCTCCGCGCTGCACCACTACTTCGCAAGCAAAGACGACCTCATCGCCGGCATGCGCGGCCAGCTCGCGCGCCGGATCGGCAACCACCACTTCGAAACGCTCCCCTGGCACGAGGCGATCTTCTCGTGGGCGCGCGCCTACCGCCTCACCATCGGCGCACACCCCGGAATCATCGCGGCGCTCGCGACACTGCCCGTCGACGACGAGCCCGAGTCGATCGTCGACTACGAACGGATCGCAGCCGCGATGCAGCGTGACGGCTACCCGGAACACCGCATCGTCCCGGCAATCATCGCGATCGAATCGTTCGTCATCGGTTCCGCGCTCGACTCGCTCGCGCCGGAGGACAACCTGCGCCCCGTCGACAACGCCGACATTGCCCCGCATCTCACCCGGGCAGAGCACGCTGGCCGCGCCTACGCGGCAAAGCAGGGGCGCTCGCTCAACGATGAGACTTTCGAGTTCGGCCTCGCCGCGCTCATCACGGGGCTCCGAGCGGGCGGCACCGGCCACGGGGCGTAAGCACCGCGGCCGGGCCCACGGCCCGATCCACGGCCGGATCCACGGCCGGTTTCGCGGCCCGATCCACGGCCGGATCCGCGGCCGGGCTCACGGCCCGATCCGCGGCTCAGACCGCGGCGACCTCCGCCGGCTCCTCGCGCACAAACAGTGCGACAACCGCACCGACCGAGGCCAGCGATCCCCCGATAATGAACGCGACGCGGGTACCGTGCGCGAGTGCCTCCGAGTCGACGGCGGCGGCATCTCCCCCAGCCCAGCTCACTGAGACGAGCGTCATCACCGTCACGAACAGTGCGGTGCCTGCCGCGCCAGCAACCTGCTGCACCGTCGAGATCATGGCGCTGCCGTGCGACGCGAGCGTCACCGGGAGCGACCCGAGCGACACCGAGAACAACGGCGTGAAGACACCCGCGAGGCCGATGCTCAGCACGAGGTGCGTCGCGAGCACCTGCCAGACGCTGGTGGCCTCGGTGAAGAGCCCCATGCTCAGCAGGGCGAGCGCGGTCACAATCGTTCCGGGAATGAGCATCGGGCGCACACCGCGCGCATCGATCATCCGGCCGACCACGGGCCCGAGCAGCCCCATGAGCAGCCCGCCCGGCAGCAGCAACAGCCCGGTCTGCAGCGGGCTCAGCCCGAGCACGTTCTGCGCATAGATCGGAAGCAGAATCAGCGAGCCGAACAGCGCCATCGAGGCGCAAGCGATGAGCACGACCGACAGCGCGTAGGGCTTGCTCTTGAAGGTGCGAAGGTCAAGCAGGGCGCGGTCATCGCGCTGCAGCACCGTCTGCCGCCAGATGAACAGCGCGAGCGCCACAGCCCCGATGCCCGCGGGCACGAACGGCGAGATGAGCGCCTTGCCGCTCGCGGCAGCTCCGACCTCGCTGAGGCCGTAGACGAGCCCGCCGAAGCCGAGCACCGACAGCAGCACCGACACCAGATCGATGGAGGTGCGCTTGCGCACGCCGACGTTCGGCATCTTGATGCCGCCGAGGATGAGCGCGCTCACCGCGATCGGCAGCACGAGCAGGAACAGCCAGCGCCAGCTGAGCACCTCAAGGATGAGCCCGGAAACGGTCGGCCCGAGCGCCGGAGCGACAGACATGACGATCGAGATACGCCCCATGAGCCTGCCGCGCTGGTTCGGCGGCACCAGCGTCACGACAGTCGTCATGAGCAGCGGCATCATGATCGCCGTGCCCGACGCCTGAATCACGCGCCCAACGAGCAGCACCGGCAGTCCGGGCGCGAGGGCGGCAACAAGGGTTCCTGTGCTGAACAGCGACATCGCGACGATAAACAGGGTCCGTGTCGGCACGCGCTGAATGAGCATGCCGGTGATCGGAATCACCACGCTCATCGTGAGCAGAAACGCGGTCGTCAGCCACTGCCCCTCAGACGCCGAAATACCGAGAGTGTGCATCAGCTCTGGGAGCGCGACGCCCATGATTGTCTCGTTGAGGATCACGACGAACGCTGAGCCCAGCAGGAGCCACACGGCGAGCTGCTCGCGCGCACCAAAGACACGTTCTCCGGGATTGTTGGGACGGTCGAATTCTGGGGTGCTGTCTGCAGAAGGCATAGAAGGGATATTCTACGCGCGTTTCCGCCCCGGCTGGGCACCTGGCCGCGACCGCGACGCTCTCCCGCCGCGGTGGTCGCGCACGCCGAGCGCGATGCCCACGCCCGCGGTCGCGATCAGCGCACTCGTGAGGAACGCGACGCGCAGGCCCGCGACCATCGCGGCGGGGGTCTCGGCGAGCGCGAGACCCGCGTGCCGCACGGAGAACAGGGTCATCAGCGTGACGAGCAGCGCAGTGCCGACGGCAGCGGCAAGCTGTTGCACGGTGTTCAGTGTCGCGCTACCGTGCGACGCGAGACTCGCCGGGAGGGATCCAAGCGCCATCGCGTAGATCGGCGTAAACACCCCAGCGAGCCCGATGTTCATGAGCGTGTTCGTCGCGAACAGCTGCCACAGCGGCGTGTGCTCGGTAAACAGCACCATTGACCACAGCGACAGCGCCGTAATCGTAGTGCCTGCAACGAGCACCCAACGACCACCGCGGGCATCCACGATCCGCCCCACGAAGGGAGCGAGCGCCGCAGACACGATGCTCCCAGGCAGCACGATGAGCCCGGTAATGAGCGGCGCAAAGCCGAGCACGTTCTGCGCGTACAGCGGCAGCAAGAACAACACCCCAAACAGCGAGATGCTGCTCGCAACGAACACGACTGTGGTGCGCGTAAACGTGCGGTGCGAGAACACCCTGAGGTCGAGCAGCGCCCTGTCTTCGCGCTGGAGCGCGCGCTGGCGCAGCACGAAACACACCAGGCCGAGCACCCCGGAGACGAGCGGGACCCACGGCGACAGTGTCGGCGCCCCGACCGCGAGCGAGCCAACCGCGCTC
>NZ_JBLUNZ020000017.1:0-95176 GCF_048061935.2 Leucobacter sp. BZR 635
GCCGAGTCGGCCGGGTGCCCGGGAGAGCAGGAGGTGGCCGCCGACGTCAGGCAGGATCCCGATGCGGACCTCAGGCATCGCGAGTCGGCTGCGCTCGGTGACGATGCGGAAGGCCGCGTGGCCGCCGAGCCCGATTCCGCCGCCCATGGCGATGCCGCCCATGATGGCGACGACGGGCACAGGTGATTCGCTCATGCGGTGATCGATGCGGTACTCGGCGCGGAACAGCTCACGCGGGTCGTTGCCGAACGCGATCTCCTTGATGTCACCGCCGCCGCAAAAGCCGCGTTCGCCTGCGCCGTCGAGCACGATCGCGGTCGAGCCGGCTACGGTGTCGAGCGCGGCGTGGATCCCCCCGAACATCTCGATGTTCAGCGCGTTGATCGCGCGCGGCCGGTTGAGCGTGATTCTCGTGACCGCGCCAGTGCGGCGAGCGAGAATGAGCGATTCAGAAACTGCAGCGTCCATATCGCCACGCTAGCAGCCGGGGCCGACATTCGCGCGTGCATCTTGGCTCTGCCAGTTCGCTAGGCTCGGATGCGTGTTCGATAACCGCTATGACAACGACCCGATTGCCCGGATGAAGCCGCGCCGTGGCCCGGTGCAGCGCAAGGAGGTTCCGCTCGTGCGGGGGCTCGTGGTCGAGCACAGCCTGACCGAGTTCTGCGGGGCTGTCGTCGACGCGCGCGAGGGCGTGCTCAGGCTCGAGGATTTCGACGGCGCTGTGCGCTCGTTTCCGCTCGCTGACGCGTTTCTCGTCGACGGGGAGCCTGTGAAGTTTGTTGCTCCGAAGCGCGCGCCGGTGCGGCAGCGCACCGCGTCGGGCTCGTTCGCGGCCCCGCAGGAGCGCGCCCGTGTGGCGATGCCCAGTCGAATCTTCGTGGAGGGTAAGCACGACGCCGAACTCGTCGAGCAAGTCTGGGGTGACGATCTGCGCGTCGAGGGGATCGTGGTCGAACTGCTCGACGGCGCGGACCATCTCGAGCGAGTGCTCGCCGAGTTTCAGCCGGGCCCCGGGCGCCGCGCTGGCGTGCTGCTCGACCACCTCGTGAAGGGGTCGAAGGAGACGCGGATCGCGGATGCCATCGCCCGCGGCCCGCACGGCGCGAACGTGCTCATTGTCGGCCACCCATATATTGACATCTGGGAAGCGGTGAAGCCGGAGCGGCTTGGGATGACCGCGTGGCCGAAGATCCCCCGCGGGATCGATTGGAAGACTGGCATCTGCCGCGCGCTGGGCTGGCCATCGGAGGATCTCGCCGACACCGCTGACGCGTGGCAGCGCATCCGGGCTCGGGTGCGCAATTTCCGCGACCTCGAACCGCAGCTGGTCGGCCGGGTCGAAGAGCTCATCGATTTCGTGTCGGTCGGTCAGTAGTCATGCACGACTTTCGGGTGCAGGTCAGCTGGCTCAGCGTAGGCTGGACTGGTCACGTTATCGAAGGTGAGTGCGATGCCTGAGCCGAGCAAACCGATCTTCCTCGTCATGCCTGAGTGGCAGGGGTCGGCGTCGTCTCGCGCCATGCTCCTCACTGATGGAGCCGAGCTGCTGCGCGAAGATCTGCCGCCGAGTTCTCGCTTTGACGTGCCCGTGCCCGCGCACGCGGGAGATTCGCTCGGTACCCCGATCGCGAGGCTCAGCTCACTCCTCACGGCGCGCAACGGGGCACGCGAGATCCTGCGCTCCCACACTGCCCCGGCGATCACCCTCGGCGGCGACTGTGCTTCGACGCTCGCGGGCGTCGAGCGGGCTGTCGCTGCGGATCCTGGCGTTGCAGTGCTCTGGTTCGACGCGCACCCGGATTTGCAGCACCCGAGCACGTCGCCGTCTGGCGCGGCCTCGGGAATGGCGCTGCGGCATGCGCTCGGCCGCGGCGCGGAAGACCTCAACAGCGAGCACCCCCTCGACCCTGCTCGGGTGCTCTGCATCGGGGCGCGCGAGATCGACCCCGAGGAGGAGGATGCGATCGCGGAGTTCGGGGTTCGCCTGCTCCCCGCGACGGCGGGGATCGAGCCAGTCGCTGCCGGCGACGCTGCCGGCCACGCTGCCGGCGACGCTGCCGGCCACGCTGCCGGCGACGCTGCCGATGCCGCTGCCGCTGCCGCGTTCGCCTCGCAGATCGCCGCGTGGCTCACCGAGCGCGAGGCAAGCAGCGTCTACATCCATGTCGATTTCGACGTGCTCGACCCCGCGGAGTTTGCCTCGGTGCACCAGGCTGTGCCGTTCGGGTTGACCGTTGCGGCGCTCACCCAAGCGATCCGGGCGGCAGTCGCCGTCGCGCCGCTGACCGGAGCCGCGCTCTGCGAGTTCGCGCCGGGGAGCGCGGCGACGGCTGCTGAGGATGCGCCGACGGTGCTGCGGATCCTCGCCGCGCTCGTGTCCGGAGGCACCGCGTGAGCGGGGCAGCGAAGCGCCCGCGTAACTTGCCGCTGGCCTGGTTCGGCTACGCCTACGCAACCGCCGTCGGCTTCGTGTGGGGGTCGATCTGGTCGACCGGCGAGGTCGAGCGGATCGACGGGTTGTGGGTGTTTCGGGGTATGCCGAAGTGGACGTTCGGCCGCGGCGGAAGCTGCGTCGGATCGTGTTATCTCACGGACGAAAATGTGAACCCCGCGGTGCTTCGACACGAGCAAGTTCACCGCCGGCAGTGGCGGAGGTACGGCCTTGCAATGCCGTTGCTGTACTTCTTAGCCGGGCGCAACCCGCTGCGCAACCGCTTCGAGATCGAGGCCGGGCTTGTCGATGGCGGATACATTCGCCGCGCTCCGGCTCCGCACACCAACCAGACAAGCGGTTCGTAACAACCGTGCAACAACGTGACTTCCGCTAGGCCGCTTGCGCCGAGCGCAGCGTAGTCTCGATCCTCGACACCCGCGCAGCGAGGCGCAGGCGTTCAGCCCGACACCGTCGGAGCTGAGTCCGTCTGTGATTACCTTGCGTCATCGCAGACTCCAAGCACTGCCTATCTGCACGCGCAGATTGAACCCCAAGGAGTCCCCGTGAGTGAGTCGAACTCGACCCCGCCCAACTACGAGAAGCGCAAGCGCTCGAAGGTGCCGATGATTATCGCCCTGGTCATCGTCGTCGGTCTGATCGCCGCAATCGCCGCGTACTTCACGATGACCCGTCCCACCGCGGGCGACGAGGCGAAGCGCACCCTCACGGTCGGGCTCGTGCTCGAACCGACAAGCCTTGACGTGCGGAACGACGCGGGAGTGGCGACCGGTCAGGTGCTCATCGACAACGTCTACCAGGGGCTCGTGGGCATCAAGCCGGGAAGCGTCGCCGACATCGTGCCGGTGCTCGCAACCGAGATGCCCGAGGTCAGCGATGACGGGCTTGAGTACCTCTTCACGCTGCGCGAAGGGGTGAAGTTCCACTCGGGAGCCGAGCTCACGACCGCAGACGTCGTCGACTCCCTCGCCCCCGCGTTTGTTCCCGAGGCCGTCGGGTACTCCGTCGAGCTCTCGGCCATCGGCGACAACCAGGTGAAGCTCACGCTCGAGCAGCCCAACTCGCTCCTGCTCTGGGATCTCGCAAGCTCCGCGGGCGTCATTCTTGAAGGGGGCGCAACCGACGGCCTGCAGAACTCCGCAAACGGCACGGGCCCCTTCGAGTTCACGCGCTGGAAGCAGGGCGACAGCATCACGCTTGACAAGAACCCCGAGTACTGGGGCGAGCCCGCCAAGCTCGAGAGCGCGGTCTTCCGCTTCTTCCCCGAGGGCCGGGCAGCGGTCAACGCGCTCAAGGACGGCGACATCGACGCGCACACCGCGCTGCTGCCGCAGCTGCGTGCAGAGTTTGAGGGCAACGCGAACTTCGAAATGAATCGCGCCGAAAGCTCAGACGTCTTTACCCTCGCCTATAACAACAGCCGCGCACCGTTCGACGACCCCCGCGTGCGCCAGGCGCTGAGCATGGCCATCGACAGCGAGCAGCTCGTCGCGAACCAGAACGGCGACGCAAAGCAGCTCGGCAGCCCCATCACCGAGCTCGAGCCTGGCTACACCGACCTCACCGGAGTCAACGCGTACAACCCCGAGCGCGCCCGCGAGCTCCTCGCCGAGGCCGGCCAGCAGAACCTCAGCCTGACAATCACCGCCCCGAACTTCTACGACACCACGTCGCTCGACATCGTGACGAGCCAGCTCGCGGAGGTCGGCGTTGTGGCGAAGGTGAAGCCCGTCGAGTTCGCCACCTGGCTCAACGACGTCTACAAGAACCAGGATTTTGACCTGAGCTACGTCGACCACGCCGAGGCACGCGACTTCGCAAACTACGCGAACCCGGACTACTACTTCGGGTACGACAGCGCTGAGGTGCAGCGGCTCTACGCCGAGGCAATCTCAAGCATCGACCCGGCAGCTGAAGAGGTGCTGCTGCAGCAGGCCGCAGCTCTCGTCGCCACCGACGCGCCGGCAAAATGGCTCTACAACGCGACTCCGACGAACGTCGTCAGCTCCCTTGTCACCGGATTCCCCGACGTGAACACGAACTCGCGGGTGAACCTCGCGACGGTCGGCTTCGACAAGTCAAGCTAGGCTCGGGCACAGTTCGGGCTCGAGGCAGCCGGCCCACGCCGGCCACCTCGAGCCCACACACGCTCGCCACACAACCCCGCAGGAGGCCTGAGAGTGAGTAGTCTCGTACCGTGACGCGTTTCATTCTCAACCGGGCCGGCTTCCTGGCGCTCGCCTGGCTGGTCGCGAGCGTGCTCATCTTTGCCACGCTCAGGATCCTGCCCGGCGACGTCGCGCAGGTCATTGGCGGCACCCAGGCGTCTCCCGCGCAGATCGCGAACCTTCGCGAGGCCCTCGGCCTGAACCGGCCGCTCCTCACCCAGTACTTTGAGTGGATCGGCGGGGTGCTCCGGTTCGATCTCGGCTCTTCCGTGGTGACGGGCACGGAGATCTCGGCGGAACTCGCCGAAAAGGCAGAGGTCACGATCCCGCTCACCCTCATGTCACTCGCCATCGTGCTGCTCGTGGCGATCCCCCTCGGCGTGTTCGCGGCGTACCGCAACAACACGCCACTCGGTCAGCTCGTCTCGGCGTCGAGCGTGCTCGCCTCCGCGATCCCGGTCGTCTGGGCGGGCCTGCTCGGCACGCTGCTGCTCTCCTCGTGGCTCGGCTGGCTCCCCTCGCAGGGGTTTCCGCGAGATGGCTGGGCCGAACCCTTCCAGGCCGTCAGGTCACTGATTCTTCCCGCGCTCACGATCGGGCTCATCGAGGGCGCGATCCTCTTCCGCCTCGTGCGCAGCGCGACGCTGCGCGCCCTCGACGCCGACCACGTGCGCACCGCGATGTCACAGGGCAACTCGCGGCTTCGGGCGCTCCTCACGCAGGGGCTCCCGGGCGTTGGGCTCTCGATCATTTCGATGCTCGGGCTGCAGGCGGCCGCGCTCCTCGTCGGGGCAGTCGTCGTCGAGCAGCTCTTCAGCCTCCCCGGCCTCGGCAGCATGCTCGTGTCCGACGTCGGTGAGCGCGACCTGCCGAAGGTCCAGTCCACCCTGCTCGTGCTCACGAGCGTCATCCTTGTCATGGGGGCGCTCGTCGACGTGATCCACCGGCTCATCGACCCCAGGCTCCGGGCGGAGGGCGAAGAATGAACACGCTCCGCAGAGTCCTCAGAAAGCCCGTCGGTGCCTTCGCGCTCGGCGTGCTCTCGCTCGTCGCGCTCGTCTCCGTCGTCTCCTTCTTCTGGCTCCCGCAGGATCCAAACCACGCGGGCGGCGACATCTGGCTATCGCCGTCGGCCGAGCACTGGCTCGGAACCGACGGCAGCGGCCGCGACACCGCGTCGCGGCTGATCGCCGGCAGCCGGGTCTCGTTCGGCGTCGCGCTCGGCACGGGCCTGCTCGCGAGCCTCATCGGCTTCCTACTCGCTCTCCTCGGCGGGCTCGGCAAGCGCCCCGTGCGCGAGGTCGTCGCGGTGGGCATCGACGTTCTCGTCGCCTTCCCCACCACGCTCCTCGCCATCATGCTCACCGCGGTGTTCGGCAGCGGGATCCCGATCGTCATCGCCGCCCTCGGCATCGCCTTCGGCGTCTCGATGGGGCGGGTGCTGCGCGCAGAGTTCCGCCAGGTCGCGGGCGCAGACTTCGTCGTCGCCGCTCAGGTCGCGGGGCTCTCACGCACCCGGATCCTCTTCCGCCACCTCATTCCGAGCGTGCTGCCCGTCTACATCGTGCAGGTCACCTGGACCATGGGAACTGCCGTGCTCGCCGAGGCAAGCCTGAGCTACCTCGGCTTCGGTGCCCCGAAAGACGTCCCGTCGTGGGGCGGCATGCTCGCCTCCACCCAACGCTTCGTGTCCATCTACCCCGAGGCCGTGGTCTGGCCGGGGCTCGCCATCACCATCACGGTGCTCGCGTTCTTCCTGTTCGGCGACCAGCTCCGTGACGCGCTCGACACCCGCGACCCCGGCGACGAAACGGCGGAGGTGACGCGATGAGTACCACCCAACAGGCCGGCGAAACCGGCGCGAGCTCGCTCGAGGTCGAAGACCTGCGGGTGTCGATCGGTGGAACCGAAATCATCCGCGGGGTGAGCTTCAGCCTCGCTGCGGGCGAGCGGCTCGGGATCATCGGTGGATCAGGATCAGGCAAGACCATCACGGCCCTCGCAATCGCGGGCCTCCTCCCCCGCGAGGCCACCGTCAGCGGCTCCGTGCGGATGAATGGCCGCGAGCTCCTCGGCCTCTCCGACAGCGAGCTCGCTGTGATTCGCGGTGACCGCATCGGCATGGTCTTCCAAGAACCCAAGACCGCGCTGAGTCCCTTCCGCCGGCTCGGTGCACAGATGACCGAGGCGCTCGCGATCCACTACCGGCTCGACCGCGCGGAGCGGCGCGACGCAGCGCTGCGACTCGCACAGCAGGTGGGTCTCAAAGACCCGGAGCGGATGGTGCGGGCCTACCCCCACGAGGTCTCCGGCGGGCAGCGGCAGCGCGCAGCCATCGCGGCCGCGATCTCCGCGAACCCCGGCCTGCTCCTCGCCGACGAGCCGACGACCGCGCTCGACGTCACCGTGCAGCGCGGCATCCTCGAGCTCTTCACCGAAATCACCGACAGCGCGCAGTGCTCGCTCGTCTGCATCACCCACGACATCGCCGTCGTCAACCAGGTCGCCGACCGGGTCATCGTGTTCGAGGACGGCCAGATCGTCGAGGCGGGCAGCGTGCGCGAGATTCTCGAACGGCCCCAGCATCGCGTGACGCAGGCGCTCGTCGCCGCAGCCGGAGGGGACGCCGTATGAACCCACACGACGCAGGAGCACAGCGCGAGCAGGACGCAGGTGCGGGCGCAGGGGCGGGCGCAGGCGCGCAGCGCAGCGAGCCGCAGCCGGGCACCGGGCAGACCCCGCGGTGGACGGGCGCGACCCCGTGGACCGGAGAGATCAACGCTGCAGCCGTCGCTGAGCGAGCCGCGCGCGCAGCTCACGACGCCGCGCATGCCGATTCACCGCGGCCCCCGCTCGTGGAGCTCGAGAACGTTTCAAAGGAGTTCCGTACCCCGCCCCGCAAGCTCTTCGAACGCTCACAGACCGTGCACGCGCTCGATCGGGCCTCCCTCACCGTCGAGCGCGGCGAGAGCATCGCGATCGTCGGTGAGTCCGGTTCGGGCAAGACCACCCTCATCAGGCAGATGCTCGGACTGAGCACGCCGTCGTCGGGCACCGTGCGCTTCGACGGGCGCGAGGTGCACGCGAAGTCAGGCGACCTGGGGTGGCTCCGCCGCCGCACCGGGCTCGTCTTCCAAGACCCCTACTCGTCGTTCAACCCGCGGCGCACGATCGGTCAGTCGGTCGCAGAGCCCCTCGAGGGCGGGCAAATCGCGGGCGACCACCGTGCGATGGTGCGCGCGGTGCTTGAGCGGGTCGGGCTACCGCCCGACGCGGCCTCGCGCTACCCCGACGCCTTCTCGGGCGGGCAGCGGCAGCGCATCGCCGTCGCCCGAGCGATCGTGCACGGCCCCGAACTGCTTGTGGGTGACGAACCAGTGAGCGCCCTCGACGTGCTCGTGCGCGCCCGGGTACTAAGCCTGCTCTCCGAGCTTCGCGACGAGTTCGGGCTCACCCTCGTGACGATCACCCACGATCTCGGCATCGTCCCGCAGCTCGCGGAACGCACCATCGTGATGCAGGGCGGCCAGATCGTCGAAGACGGGCCGACGCAGGAGCTTCTCACGGAGCCAAGTCACCCGTACACGCAGCAACTCGTCGCCTCGCGCCTCACCCTGCCGCCCACCACGTGGCGCGGCTAGCTGTATCCTCGCAGTATCACGGTCGTTAGGAGCACACTTTGAGCATCGAAACCGTTCGCGCCGACCTTGCAGCCCAGGGTTTCACCGGCACGATCCTCGAATTCGCCGAGTCGAGCGCAACCGTCGAGCTCGCCGCCGAGCAGGCGGGCACGACGCCCGGGCGCATCGCGAAGACGTTGGCGTTCTCGAGCACCGACCCGGCGACGGAGCCGGGCGCGATCCTCATTGTCGCCGCGGGTGACGCGCGGGTCAACGGCGGGCTGTTCAAGCGGGAGTTCCGCGCAAAGCCGCGCATGCTCGCGCACGCAGATGTCGAGGAAGCGACCGGGCACGCGGTCGGCGGCGTCTGCCCGTTCGCGAACCCCGCGGGCGCGCGGGTGTATCTCGACGAGTCGCTCAGGCGCTTTCCGACGGTCTTTCCCGCGGCGGGCAGCTCGACCTCTGCGGTCGAGCTGACGCTCGAACAGCTCGAGGATCTCAGCGATGCGCTCGGCTGGGTCGACGTTTGCGCGGGCTGGCGCGAGGACGCGTAAGCGACCGCATCGCGGCTGACGGCGCGCGCAGTGCGCCGCCGCCCGTGCCCCGCGCTTCCTGGCCCGCGCCTCGCGCTTCCGGCCCCGCGCCCTGTGCCCCCGCACTTCCCATCCCGCGTGCGTCACCTTTTACATCCTCTCCGTCCCTATTAATTCAGACCGACTCTTGCGAGGGCCGAAAACGGGTCGGAATGGATTAAACGGGGGTGTCAGGATCAGGTACACAAGCGCTGCGTCAGAGCTCGCTGCGTTCGTTCAGCCGGCGAGCCTGCCCGCTGCGTACACAGTTCAGACGGCGAGTTCGCTCGACGTGAGCCCGCGGAGAATCGCGTCACGGAGATCAGCCGGGGCCGCCCCATCGCGCTCTTCTTCACATGCGCGCCGCACGGCGGTCGTCAGGCGAGCGCAGACGCTCTCTTCTTTTTGGCAGTCGGCGCAGTGCGCGAGGTGCTCCCGGATCGGGGCTGACTCTTCTGCGCACAGCTCACCACGCAGCAACTCATAAATGTTTGCTTGTGCTTTGTCGCATCCACAGTCGCTCATCGCGCGGCTCCCTTCGTAGTCGATGCCGGTTCGGCTCTATCAAGTCCAACGCCCTGCTCGCGCGCGTATTCCCCGAGCGCTTGGCGAAGTCTTGAACGGCCCCGGTGCAGTCGACTCATCACTGTGCCGATCGGAACCTCTTGGATGTCTGCGATTTCCTGATAGCTAAAACCCTCAACGTCGGCGAGGTACACGGCCATCCTGAAGTCCTCGGCAAGGTCATTGAGGGCGTTCGTCACGACGGAGTCTGGCGTGCGGTCGATCGCTTCGGCTTCGGCAGACTGCGACGACATCGCCGTCGTCGACTCCGCGCCGCCAAGCTGCCAGTCTTCGAGCTCCTCGACCGCGCCGAGGAAGGGCTGCCGCTGCTTCTTCCGGTACGTGTTGATGTAGCTGTTCGTCATGATCCGGTACAGCCAGGCCTTGAGGTTTGTCCCCTCGGTGAACGAGGAGAAGGCCTGAAACGCCTTGAGGTACGTTTCTTGCACGAGATCTTGCGCATCCTGCGGGTTGCGCGTCATCTTCATCGCCGCACCAAAGAGCTGATCAAGGAGCGGCAACGCCTCGTCGGCGAATCGGGCCTTGAGGATCGAGGACGCGTCGTCCTGTTCACTGCTCTTCACTCTTCGATCCTAACCATTGCACCTTAGAAATCCGCTATCTGCTATTCACCAGACGTTTGAAGCGGGAAGCCGGGTAAGCTCAGAGTGATGTTGGCAGCAAGATTGAACCGCGGAAATGATGACGACGGCACCCGGTCGGGAGATGTCCCTGACGAGGCCGTCGCGGCCTGGCCTGCCCCGACGGTGGCCGCCGACACTGGGTCGGACGCTCCGCCTGCGGGGGTGCTTGCATATGTACCACTTCCCGGCTCGAAGTCGCTGACCGGGCGCGAGCTGGTGCTCTCGGCGCTTGCCGACGGCCCGGGCATCCTCCGCGTGCCGCTGCACTCCCGCGATACCGACCTCATGGTTGAGGCGCTGCGGCTGCTTGGCACCTCGATCGAAGCGCTCAAGGGCAAGAACCCGTACGGGCCGGATCTGCGGGTTACCCCGACGGACGAGCTGACGGGTTCCACGAGCATCGACTGCGGGCTCGCGGGAACGGTGATGCGCTTCGTGCCTCCTGTCGCAGCGCTCGCCCTTGGGCCCGTCGCTTTCGACGGCGATCCCTACGCACGCAAGCGTCCGATGCGGCCGGTCCTCGACGCGTTGCGCGTGCTCGGGGCAGATATCTCTGACGAGAACCGCGGCGCGCTCCCCTTCACGGTGCACGGCACCGGCTCGCTGCGCGGAGGCCGTGTCGAGCTCGACGCTTCCCTCTCTAGCCAGTTCGTCTCAGCATTGCTGCTCTCAGGGGCACGGTTCGCGGAGGGTGTGCACGTCGTGCACACTGGCGAGCGTCTCCCGAGCGTGCCGCACATTGAGATGACGCTTGAGGCGCTGCGGGCGCGCGGCGTCGACGCCGATTCGCCAGCACCCGGCGAATGGCGTGTGCAGCCAGGGCCGATCGGCGCGCGCGAGATCACGATCGAACCAGACCTGTCGAACGCCGCGCCCTTCCTTGCGGCGGCGCTCGCTGTGGGTGGTTCGGTCACGATCCCCCACTGGCCCTCGGACACCACGCAGGTCGGCGACCACCTGCGCGAGCTGCTCCCCGAGTTCGGCGGCACCGCCACGCTCGAAAGCGGCGCGCTCACCGTCACCGGAACCGGCACACTGCGCGGCGTGAAGATCGACATTCCGAACGCGGGCGAGCTCTCCCCGACGCTCGTGGGCCTCGCCGCGCTTGCCGCGCTGCCGCGCCCCGATGGCACGCCCGGTGAGGGAAGCGAGATCACCGGCATCGGCCACACCAGGCACCACGAGACCGACCGCATCGCCGCGCTCGTCGCCGAGATCAACGCGCTCGGCGGCCGCGCGGAGGAACTGCCCGACGGCATCGCGATCCACCCCGCGCCGCTGCACGGCGGCCTCTGGCACGCCTACGCAGACCACCGCATCGCGACGACCGGCGCGCTCATTGGGCTCGTCGTGCCCGGCGTTTTGGTCGACGACATCGGCTGTACCTCAAAGACGCTGCCCGAGTTCCCGAAGCTGTGGGCCGATATGCTCAGCGGCGAAAGCGGTGGCAGCCCGGTGGACGCCGGCACCGACCTCCTCTCGGAGGGGGCCGTCGCGGGCAGCCAGATCGCGGGTGGCCTCGGCCGCATCGCGCGCGGCTTCCTCGAGGGGATCTGACCGCGTGAGCTGGTTCAACGTCGACGACGATGACGACGCCCCCTACGGCGAGTACGCCGACCACGAGGTGCGCGCGCGGCCGAACCCGAAGGCGAACCGGCCCCGAACCAAGCGGCGTCCGGAGCACTCCGACGCCGTAGTGGGGATGGTGACAGCGGTGGATCGTGGCCGGTACACCGCCCTCGTTCCCGCCGTCGCGAAGGTGAAGGGCGGCCCGAAAGCGCAGCCCGAACGCGTCGTCGTCGCAGCGCGCGCCCGCGAGCTGCGGAAGACGCCCATCGTGATCGGCGACCGCGTGCAACTCGTCGGCGATGTCTCCGGCGACGAGGGCAGCCTGTCGCGCATCGTCGGCGTCGAGGAGCGCACGACGCTGCTGCGCCGCAGCGCCGACGACAGCGACCGCGTCGAGCGAATCATGGTGGCCAACGCAGAGCAGATGCTCATCGTCGTCGCCGCGGCCAACCCCGAGCCCAGGGTGCGACTCGTCGACCGCTACCTGGTTGCCGCCTATGACGCGGGGATCCAGCCCCTCATCTGCCTCACCAAGATCGACCTGGCCGACCCAGAGCCCTTCCTCGAGAACTTCTCGGCCCTCGAGGTGCCGGTGTTTCGCTCCGCCCCTGGTGCGTGGGAGGACGACTCCCCCGAAGGGGTGCTCTCACAGATCCGCGAGACGCTCGCCGGGAAGACCACAGTGTTCGTCGGGCACTCCGGCGTCGGAAAGTCGACGCTCATCAACGCGCTCGTCCCCGAGGCGGATCGCGCGACCGGCCACGTCAACGAAGTGACCGGGCGCGGGCGGCATACCTCGTCCTCGTCCGTCGCGCTGCGGGCCCGCACCCCGGGTGCCGCCGCCGGCGAGACCGGCTGGGTCATCGATACCCCGGGCGTACGCTCATTCGGGCTCGGGCATGTGACGGCTGACGGGATCCTCCGCGGATTCACCGACCTCGTGCCGCTGCTCGACTCGTGCCCGCGCGGCTGCTCGCACACCGAGGACGCGCCCGACTGTGAGCTCGACCTCGCGATCGCAGACGGCAGGCTCGACGCATCGGGTGCCCGGCGAGTTGAATCGCTGCGCCGCCTCATGAAATAGCACGCGGTTTCTCGGCCCGTACACTGGGAGTATGTCGGAGCATCCAGCACAGCAGCCCCCGTACCAGCAGCAGCAACAGCAGCAGCAGGGCGCGCCGTGGCCCGGCCCGCAGGTCGCGTACCCGCCGCAGCACGTGCAGCAGGCACCTTTCAAACCGCTCCCCGACCTCGCGCGCGGTTACCTGTCGCTCCGGTCGTTCGCGCAGCCCGTGTTTGGCATCGTGTTTCCCTGCGTTGGCCTCTTCGTCATCGGGGCCTACGGCATCGCGCTTGCGGCGCTCTCGGGGCTCGTCGGGGTATCGCTCATGACGGCGCTCATCGGCTGGCTCTGCATGGCCGGAGGTGTCGCCACAAGCACGCTCATCGTCAGGCGAATGGTGAAGAACTTCCTGGCGGCAGGGAGCTACATCGCTGCGCTGCTCTGGATCGGACTCGTGCTCCCCAGCATCGGTTTTGTGCTGATCACCATTGCCCCACTCATGACGCAATATCCCGCTGCTGGGATCTCCGTCAACGGCCTCCCGATGATCGGGCTCTTCATCGTCTGTGTCATCCTCGTCCCCGTGACTGGGCTCTCCCAGGCAATGAGTGTCCGTCGCGTCGAGCGCACCTACGGGACCGCCGGAGCATCTGCGCTGTGGGCGCTCCAACAGGGACAGCTCGCCAACGAGCACGCGCACCTCGCCCAGTTTGCCGTGCCGCAACAGTTCGCTCCGCAGCAGCCGCAGTTTGCTCCGCCGCTCGCTGGCCCTCCGACCCAGCCGTAGGGCTGTTCGGCGGCGGGGCTCCGGAGACGGCCGGCGGAGCCCCGGTGACGGCCGGCGGAGCCCCGGTGACGGCCGGCGGGGCCATCCGCCGCCCGTGCCCGCTGTCACCTGCCGCCGCTAGGCTGGGAGGCATGACTGAACGCGTAATTCTTGAGCCAGGTATGCCCGCCCCCGACTTTGCACTCCTCGACCAAGACGGCGCAGAGCGCAAACTCAGCGACTTCCGCGGCGAGAAGCTCGTCATATTCTTTTACCCGCAGGCGATGACCCCCGCGTGCACCACTGAGGCCTGCGAGTTCCAGGAGTCCACCGAGCCGCTCGCTGCGGCCGGGTACCGGGTCATCGGCATCTCACGCGACGCGGTCGACAAGCTGGGCCGTTTCGCAGTCCGTGATGGTCTCGAGTTCCCGCTGCTCAGCGATCCCGACACCGCCGTACACCGCGCGTACGGCACCTTCGGCGAGAAGAACAGCTACGGCCGCATTGTCGAGGGTGTGATCCGCTCGACGTTCGTCATCGACGCAGACGGCAAGATCGAGCACGCCCTCTACAACATCAAGGCGACGGGACACGTCGCACGCGTGCGCAAGCTCCTCGGCGCGTAACGAACCACCCGGCACGGCTATTGGCGGCCCTGGCAGCCTGCCAGGGCTTCCTGGGCCCGCGTCTGGGAGGCCCCCAGTCCGCGCCTGGGCTTCTTTAGGCCTGCGCTTGGGTTTCGTTAGGCCTGCGCTTGGGTTTCGTTAGGCCTGCGCCTGGGTTTCGTTAGGCCTGCGCTTGGGCTTCTTTAGGCCTGCGCTTGGGGAGCCGCCGCGGCTGCGCCCTTGCGTTTTGGCCCGACGAGGATGGCAGCAGCGAACCCCGCGACTGCGAGCACCAGGAGGAGCGCCCCGATAGCCGGCGTTCCCAGGATCCCCTGAAACACCCCCATGGCGGCGGCGAGCAGCAGCACATGGATGGTGACCGCGGAACCGCGCACCCAGCTTCCCCGGCGGCGAATCACCCCGACGAGTGTTGCCGCAACCCACACGCAACAGAGAATGGCGCTGACGAACAGGCTCACCCAGAGCGGTGCGAGCGCCTCACGCTCCGGACCGGCTGCGGGGAAGGTGGGAATCATGGTGACGACGAGTACCGCTCCGAGGACCAGTTCGACCGCGAGCACCGCCGTGAGCGCCGTCCAAGCCGAGCGAGAGCGCATATTCGTCACCGTACCTATTCTTTTCCTGAAACAACAGCAAAAAGCCTATTGTCTTTCATTCATTTCCGTGGAACCATATATTCATCAGAGTTTCGCGCACGCCGGTGTGAGCATTCTCAGTCACGTTGGCAAAAGACACCGCGCGATCTCTCTCAGGCTACCTGGCCTTTGCTGATTAGCGCGTGTACAGATTGAGCATCGCACGTGCGACGCAGAGGAGGTAAGTAATGGATTGGCGTGAACAGGCAGCGTGCCTCACCGTAGATCCCGAGCTGTTCTTTCCGGTTGGAAACACCGGACCGGCAGTGGACCAGATCGAGCGGGCGAAGGCCGTCTGCGCCCGCTGCCCAGTAACGGAGATGTGCCTCCAGTACGCAATGGATACCGGTCAGGATTCGGGCGTCTGGGGCGGCCTCAGCGAGGATGAGCGCCGCGCACTCAAGCGCCGCGCAGCACGCGCACGCCGAGCGTCCTAATTCCGCCTTCTGCGGACAGTTCAGGTCCCCGGCACCCTTTCGGGTGCCGGGGACCTTTACGTCTGCCCTGGCGGCCCCGTGCGGGCCCCCGGATCTTCGCGGGGAGCCTCCCCCTCGTGTCCTCACCGACCCCAGTGTTTGAGGTCGAGTCTTGCGGACGCCGTAAACGGGGCGCAACGGATTACATGGGGCGTTCAGGATGCGGGGCTGCCGCGAGCATTTCGCGCCGCTGCCATCATGGCCCTTCGGAAGTACCGGCAGCCCTTTCCCTCGTATTTTCGAAGAACAGAGAGTGTTCAAAAAGTTCTCGAGACTCTTCGAGCTTGGGCCACACCTGAAGCCTGAATGTCAGAGGCTCGTGTTTGACTGCCTTCATGAACCAAGCGCTGAAGCTCCAAGACGAGGCCCTCACCGGCCTCGAGCTTGAGACGCGCATTATTCGAGCAGCAGAAGCGCGTCGTCTCGACCACCTCGTGGCTGGGTACAACGCAGTGCGCGGGGGTGAACTGGCCCGACGGGGGTTCTTGGCTGAGGCCGCCCTTGCGACTGGCTACTCCAGCGGCAAGATCGGCTTCATGCTCGGCCTTGGCATGCAGCTCGCTGAACTGTACGTTGAGACCGGCGAACTCGTGCGATCCGGCGCGTTGACGCTCGCCCACGCGGAAGTCATCGAACGAGCAGGGCGGGCGATCACGAGCTTTAGTGCGAACGACGCTGACGCAGGGAGGATCGAGCAGTTCAAAGAGCTCGACGAGCTCGCCGAGTCACGCAGGCAGCACTACGAGCGCGAGGTCGTGCAGGCCGCGCGCGAAGTGCCAGCCAATCAGCTCGAACGAACTGCCAGGAGGCTTGCCGAGAAGTGGGCAATCGACCCCATCGCAGTCAGGCAAAAGCGCGCTACCAGCGAGCGCCGAATCTCAGTGGTCGAGTTCGAAGACGGAATGGCCGAGCTGCGAGCATTCATGCCGGTGATTCAGGCGCGTGGCCTTCACGACCGGTTGACGAGAATCGCGAAGGCTGCGCAGCGAGGCTTCGTCCCCGCACCGCCGAACTCAGAAGACTCAGCTTCTCATGCGGCTACCGGCGACGCACCAGCTTCGAGCATTGCCCAAGCATCAGAAACGGATGAGCGTCGCCTCGATGCGCTCCGTGTGGATGTCCTCATAGATCTCCTCTCCCGCGACCCGTTTGACGCTGCAGCAGCCCCCGAGGTGCAGCTGCAGGGCCGCATCCAACTCGTCGTCACCCCCGCAGGCTTCGAACGTCTTCGCGAGGCCGCAGCTGGCACCGTCATCCTCGATTCTGCAGTTCCCGCCGGGGGCGTCGAGTGCGCACTTGAGGGGTACGGCCCCGTAGATCTCGACTCAGTCAGACCCCTCGTTGGTGCCGCGCACCGTTGGGATCTCGTCACGGTGTGTGAACACACAGGAACCGTGATCCGTACAGACAGCTACAAGCCGAGCTTTGCACAGAGACGATTCCTGGCGGCCCGCGACCAACACTGCCGCTGGCCGGGGTGCCGACAACCCGTCTTCCGGTCGGACGTCGACCACACGAGAGACGCAGCGCTTGGCGGCCCCACAGCAACCGACAACCTGGCACACCTCTGCCGCATGCACCACACACTCAAAGGTGAAACAGCATGGACAGTTCGGCAAGACCCCAAAGGAGTCCTTGAGTGGACCTCACCAACCGGGCGAAAACACGCCACCCGACCACCGGATCTACTCCCCGAGCACAGAACCGGCAGTGAACCCGCGTCAACGCGAAAACACCTCAGCTCGCCCGCTGCGGCGCGCTCCGCGGCTCCCTCTCGCAAGAGCCGGGTGCGCTTCTCCGCAGAAGCGAACCGCGCGTGTAACGACGCCAGCACCAATACCAGCAACGTTCACCCCTTCTGACCCGGTTCTCAGGAGGCCTCGAACACGCAAAGCGTCCCCGCGGTCTCGGGGGTCCGCGACCAGTCGTGAGGGCAGCTGTCGGGGAAGGCACGACGCCACTCACCCAGCTGTCAAGCCCCGTGTAATCTAACCGACCCGTGTGTGGCCTTCGCAAGTGTCGGTCTGAATACATCGGGACAGGGAGGATGCCTAGGAAAGGGCACCCCGTCAGCGATCGAGCTTGCAGCACCGAGCAAGAATCGCAAGAGCCCCGGTTCCCAAGACGGGAACCGGGGCCATCGCTCGGCTACTTAGTCGGTGCCGGAGTCGAACGCAGCTGCGAGGCCGAGCGAGTCGCCCTCCTCGCTGATGCCGGTGACGGCCTCGGCGATCTCCTCCGCGCCGCCCTTCTCGAGCTCGCCGACGAGGTCAGCAACCGCGCCGCCGACCATACCCATCTGTGCGTACTGCTCGAGGCGCGAGCGCGAGTCTGCGATGTCGAGGTTGCGCATGGTGAGCTGGCCGATGCGGTCTTCGGGACCGAAGGCAGCACCAACGGTGCGCTCCATCGAGAGCTTCTCGGGGTGGTATGAGAGGTTGGGGCCCTCGGTATTGAGAATCGTGTAGTCGTCGCCGCGACGCAGGCGCAGCGTGACCTCACCCGTGATCGCCGAGCCAACCCAGCGCTGCAGCGACTCGCGCAGCATGAGCGACTGCGGGTCGAGCCAGCGGCCCTCGTACATGAGACGCCCAAGCTTGCGGCCGTCGTTGTGGTAGCTCGCGAGGGTGTCCTCGTTGTGGATCGCGTTCACGAGGCGCTCGTAGGTGATGTGCAGCAGCGCCATGCCCGGGGCTTCGTAGATGCCGCGCGACTTCGCCTCGATGATGCGGTTCTCGATCTGGTCGGAAACGCCGAGGCCGTGGCGGCCACCGATCTTGTTGGCTTCGAAGACGAGCGCTACGGGATCGTCGTACTCGACGCCGTTGATCGCGACGGGCCGGCCGGCCTCGAACCGAACCGACACCTCCTCGGTTGCGACCTCAACGTCGTCGCGCCATGCGGCGACACCCATGATGGGCTGGACGACGTCGAGACCGGCGTTCAGGAACTCGAGGGTCTTCGCCTCGTGGGTTGCACCCCAGATGTTTGCGTCGGTCGAGTACGCCTTCTCGGCGGAGTCGCGGTACGGGTAGCCGTGCTCGACGAGCCACTCGCTCATCTCGTGACGGCCGCCGAGCTCGGTGACGAAGTCAGCGTCGAGCCACGGCTTGTAGATCCGCAGCGACGGGTTCGCCATGAGCCCGTAGCGGTAGAACCGCTCAATGTCGTTGCCCTTGTAGGTTGAGCCGTCGCCCCAAATGTCGACGCCGTCTTCCTTCATCGCGCGAACGAGCAGCGTGCCGGTCACGGCGCGGCCGAGCGGCGTCGTGTTGAAGTAGGTCTTTCCGCCCGAGCGCACGTTGAACGCGCCGGTCTGGAGAGCTACGAAGCCCTCCTCCACGAGGGGTCGCTTCGCGTCGACGTGACGGGCGATCTCCGCACCGTACTCCTTCGCGCGGTCTGCGACGCCGTCAATATCGGGCTCGTCGTACTGGCCGATATCTGCGGTGTAGGTGCAGGGGATCGCGCCCTTTTCGCGCATCCACGCGACAGCACAGGAGGTGTCGAGACCGCCAGAGAAGGCAATGCCGACGCGCTCGCCAACGGGGAGAGAAGAAAGAACCTTGGACATGCTCTCTATCCTAGGGTCTCGCACGCCTGCGGCAGAACGCTTACGCCCCCGGAATCAGCCCGAGGGCCGTGACCTGTTCGCGTTCGGCCGTGAGTTCGCGCACCGAGGCGTCGATACGCTCCCGCGAGAACGCATCGATCTCGAGCCCCTCGACGACCTGCCAGGATCCGCTCTCCGCCCGCACGGGCACCGACGCGATGAGCCCCTCCGGGATCCCGTACGCGCCCAACGAGGGCAGCGCGACAGAGGTGCGTACACCGTGCGTCCCGGCGAACCAGTCGCGCACGTGGTCGATGGCGGCGTTCGCGGCTGAGGCGACGGAGGATCCCCCGCGCACCTCAATAATCTCCGCACCGCGGTTCGCGACGCGATCGACGTATGCGCCACGGCCCCACTCCTCACCAACGACGTCGAGCGCAGGGCGGCCCGCGATGGTCGCGTGGCTGAGGTCGGGGTACTGGGTCGCTGAGTGGTTGCCCCAGATCGTGACACCATCGATCTCATCAACCCGCGCCCTAGCGTGCTCGGCGAGCAGCCCAACGGCTCGGTTGTGGTCGAGCCGGGTGAGCGCGGTGAAGCGCTCGGCTGGCACGTCGGGCGCGTGCTGCTGGGCGATGAACGCGTTCGTGTTTGCGGGGTTGCCGACGACGAGCACCCGCACGTCGTCTGCCGCGTGGTCGTTGATCGCCCGACCCTGCGGGCCGAAGATCGCACCGTTCGCGGCGAGCAGGTCGCCGCGCTCCATGCCTGCGGTGCGCGGGCGTGAACCGACGAGCAGCGCGACGTTGGCGCCCTCGAACCCGGCCTCTGGAGTCGTCGCGATGTCGACGCTTGAAAGCAGCGGGAAGGCGCAGTCGATGAGTTCGAGCGCTGCGCCCTCCGCAGCTTTCACTCCCTGCGGAATCTCGAGCAGCCGGAGCGCAACCGGCTGCTCCGGCCCGAACAGGGCACCGGACGCGACGCGGAACAGTGCGGCGTAGCCGATCTGCCCACCGGCTCCCGTGATGGTGACCGTGATGGGGCTCCGGCGATCCCCGCTCGAAATCGTTCCGTTCACAGCAGCTCCATTCGTCGCGCGTAGCTCGTCAGCTCAGGCTACCCGCGACGCTCGCGCACCGATACCCCGCGGAAGGAGCCACCCCAGCAGACTGACAGGAACCGCTAGGCGGCGGCGACCTCCGAAAGCACGGCATCCGAGAACACGGGCCAGGCCTCGGCGGCCCACTCGCCAAAGTTGCGGTCGGCGAGGCCCACGCAGGCAATCTGCGCAACCGGATCCACCCACACGAACGTGCCCGCCTGGCCGAAGTGCCCGAAGGTCTCCGGGCTGTTGCGCGAGCCGGTCCAGTGCGGAGTCTTGCCGCCCCGAATCTCGAAGCCGAGCCCCCAGTCGTTCGGCCGCTGCCGACCAAAACCGGGCAGCACACCGTCGATACCGGGGAAGACGACCTGCGTCGCCTGCGCGATCGTGTCCGAGTGCAGCAGTTGCGGGTTCTGGATCTCGGCGGCGAAGCGCGCGAGATCGGCCGCAGTGGAGGCCCCACCCGCCGCCGGGCTCCCGAGCAGTTTCGTCGACGTCATGCCGAGCGGCTCAAGCAGTCCCTCGCGCAGGTACTCCTCGAACGGCATCTCGGCGCGCTCGGCAAAGGTCTCGGCGAGCATGTCGATGCCGATGTTCGAGTAGATGCGGCGCTGGCCGGGGCGGCCGCGCACGACGTCCTCCGAGAAGTCGAGCCCAGAAGCGTGGGCGAGCAGGTGCCGCACGGTCGAACCCTCGGGGCCCGCCGGGTCGTCGAGCTCGATCGCGCCCTCTTCGATCGCGAGCAGGATCGCGCTCGCGCTCAACAGCTTCGTCACCGAGGCGAGGGCGAACTGGCGATCCTGATCTCCGCGAGTGCCGAGGACACGGCCGTCGCGGGCAATCACCGCGACCGCGGCGTTGTCGACGGGCCAGGAATCAATCAGCTTGAGGCTTTCCATGCCTCCACGCTAGCGCGCTTCGCTTGCGCGGGGGCATGGAAAGCCTCGTTCGAACTACCGCACGTCCATCTCGTGCGGGTTCGTGCCGAAGTTCTGCTGCACGTCGAGCGCGTCGATCGCCGCCATCTCGGCGTCCGACAGCTCAAAGTCGAAGATCTGCGCGTTCTCGATCATGCGCTCGGCGCGCACCGTCTTCGGGAACACGATGCGGCCCTGCTGCGCGTGCCAGCGGAGGATCACCTGCGCCGGGGTCTTGCCGTGCGCTGCTGCGGGCTCGGTGAGCGCCGGGCGCTCGAACAGGTCGGACTTGCCCTGCGCGAGCGGCCCCCACGCCTCAACGCGGATCCCCTTCGCATTGCAGTACTCGACGAGTTCGCGGCGCTGGTGCAGCGGGTGCAGCTCGATCTGGTTCACGGTCGGCACAATGCCCGTCTCGGCGATGATCTCTTCGAGGTCGGAGATCTCGAAGTTCGAGACGCCGATCGAGGTCGCGCGACCCGACTCGTGGATGTTGATGAGCGAGCGCCACGCGGTGAGCGCCTCGCCAAACATGGGCTGCGGCCAGTGCACGAGGTAGAGGTCGACGCGGTCGAGCCCGAGCTTGTCGAGGCTCTCCTGGAACGCCTCCTCGCCACGCAGCTGGTCGCTGTTCCAGAGCTTCGTCGTGACGAAGAGCTCGTCGCGGGGCACGCCGCTCGCGGCGATCGCGGCTCCGACCTCGGCCTCGTTGCGGTAGATCGCAGCGGTATCGATGTGGCGGTAGCCTGCGGCGAGCGCGTCGGCGACGACGCGCTGCGCTTCGCCCGGGTCGACCTTGAAGACGCCGAGCCCGAGCTGCGGGATCTCCGTGCCGTCGTGGAGGGTGATGTTGGGGATAGTGAGCTTGCTCATGTGCACTCCTTTGGGTCGAATCGCTCACAGTCTATGACTCGCGCGATAATGGATGCTGTTATGTCGAATCCCCCGAAGGCCGAGAGCCTCACCCCGCGCATTGAGTTCCCCGCCGAGCTCCCCGTTTCGCAGATGCGCGACGAGATTCAGGCCGCGATCCGCGACAACCAGGTCGTCATCGTTGCGGGTGAGACCGGCTCGGGCAAGACGACGCAGTTGCCGAAGATCGCGCTCGCGCTCGGCCGGGAGCGCATCGCGCACACGCAGCCGCGCAGGATCGCCGCCCGCACCATCGCCGAACGCATCGCGGAGGAGACGGGCACCGAGCTTGGCGGCCTCGTCGGCTACCAGGTGAGGTTCACGGATCAGGCGTCGAAGGACACGAAGATCCGCCTGATGACCGACGGAATCCTGCTCAACGCGATCCACCGCGACCGCGACCTCAAGGCGTACGACACGATCATCATCGATGAGGCGCACGAGCGCTCGCTGAACATCGATTTCCTGCTCGGGTACCTGCAGACGCTGTTGCCGCGCCGTCCCGACCTGAAGGTCATCATCACGTCGGCGACGATCGACCCCGAGTCCTTCGCGAAGCACTTCGCCGACCATAAGACGGGCAAGCCGGCGCCGATCATCGAGGTGTCGGGCCGTACCTTCCCTGTCGAGGTGCGCTACCGGCCGCTCGTCGAGGAGCGCGAGGTCATCGATCCGAAGACCAAGCAGCCGAAGATCCGCAAGATTGAGCGCGACATGTTCGACGCGATCGGCGACGCGGTCGACGAGCTCGCGAAAGAGTCGCGCGGCGACGTGCTCGTGTTCCTGTCGGGCGAGGCTGAGATTCGCGACGCGGCGGATGCGCTCTCGGGCCGCGTGCAGCGCGGCGGCCCCGCGAACCGCACCGAGATCCTCCCGCTCTATGGCAGGCTCTCATCAGCCGAGCAGCACCGCGTCTTCGAGCGGCGCACGGGCGCAAACGCCGGCGCCCGCAGGATCGTGCTCGCGACGAACGTGGCGGAGACCTCGCTCACCGTGCCGGGGATCCGCTACGTGATCGACGCCGGCACCGCGCGTATCTCGCGCTACTCGGCGCGTTCGAAGGTGCAGCGCCTCCCGATCGAGGCGATCTCGCAGGCGAGCGCGAACCAGCGCTCGGGCCGCTCGGGGCGTACGAGCGACGGCATTGCGATCAGGCTGTACAGCGAGGAGGACTTCGGCTCGCGCCCCGAGTTCACCGAGCCGGAGATCAGGCGCACGGGGCTCGCGAGCGTCATTCTCCAGATGCTGTCGCTCGGCCTCGGCGACATCGCCGCGTTCCCGTTCCTCACTCCCCCGGATCAGCGCGGCATTCGCGACGGGATCGGGCTGCTCGAGGAGCTCGGCGCTGTGCGCCCGGTGAAGCGGGGCAAGGGCAGCGAGCGCGGCAGTGAACGCGAGAAAGAACGCGGCAGCAACGCGCCTGGCAGCGCCGACAAGGCCGCGACCGGCGCAACCCACACGATCACGAAAACGGGCCGCGAGCTCGCCCGTCTCCCGATCGAGCCTCGGTTTGCGCGCATGGTCATCGAGGCGCGCAGGCACGAGGTCGTGCCCGAGGTGCTCGCGATCGTTGCGGGCCTCACGATCCAGGACGTGCGCGAGCGGCCCGTCGCTGAGCGCGCGAAGGCCGACCAGTTCCACGCGCGCTTCAACGACCCGCTCGGCGACCTGATGACGCTCTTGAATCTCTGGAATCACCTGCAGAAGCAGCAGCGCGAGCTCTCCTCGAGCGCGTTCCGCAGGCTCTGCAAGGCCGAGTTTGTCAATTTCTTGCGCGTGCGCGAGTGGATGGATCTCGTCAGGCAGCTGTCGAAGGCGGCCGGAGTCAAGGGCCAGGTGCAGGAGGTCACCGGTGGATCGGCCGAGTTGATCCACCGCTCGGTACTCGCCGGCCTCCTCTCGCAGCTGGGCTCGCGCGACGACAGGCAGGATCGGCGCGAGCCGTCCCGCGGCCGCGACATTGCGGGCGCGGTGAAGCGGAAGCCAGCGCAGGAGTACCTCGGCTCCCGCGGCACCCGCTTCGTGTTGTACCCGGGGTCGGTGCTCGCGAAGAAGCCGCCCGAGGTCGTGATGAGCGTCGAGCTCGTCGAGACGAGCCGGCTGTTTGCCAGGTCGAACGCGGTCGTGGACCCCGAGTGGGCCGAGGAGCTCGCCGGTCCCCTCGCGAAGCGGCAGCTGTCGGAGCCGCGCTGGGAGCGGAAGCAGGGCGCGGCGGTCGCGACCGAGCGCGTCACGCTCTACGGCGTGCCGATCGTGACGGATCGCCGCGTGCAGCTCTCCCGCTTCGACCCCGTGGAAGCGCGCGACCTCTTCATCAGGCATGCCCTCGTCGACGGCGACTGGGACTCGCCGCAGGCGTTCGACCGCGCGAACCACCAGCTCAGGCGGGAGCTCGCGCAGCTCGAGGAGCGCACGCGCCGCCGCGACATCCTCGACGGCGACGAGGCGGTGTTCGAGTTCTACGACGCCCGCATTCCGAAGGACGTCGCGAGCACCCGCGACTTCGAGGGGTGGTGGCGGAAGAAGCGAAGCGACGACCCGCAGTACCTGCACATGCGGCGCGACGACCTGCTCGAGGAAGAGACCGTCGAGGTCGACGAGCAGGAGTATCCGAGGCAGTGGCAGCACGGCGACCAGTCGCTGAAGCTCAAGTACCGCTTCGATCCGACGAGCGAGGACGACGGCGTGACGGTGAACGTGCCGCTGCCGCTGCTCCCCCGGCTCGCCAAGGGCGACTTCGAGAAGCTCGTGCCCGGCATGCGCGAGGAGCTCGTGACGGCGCTCATCAAGACGCTGCCGAAGGCGATCCGCAAACACGTCGTGCCCGCGGCAGACTGGGCGCGCACGCTGCTCGGTGTCGTCGGGCCCAAGCTCGACGACGCCGAGGCAGTAGGGTCCGACGCGTCGCTCACGCAGCTGCTCGCAGACGAGATCCGCCGCCGCACGAGCCAGCAGGTCACGCCGGGCGACTTTGATCCATCGCGGCTCCCCGCACACCTCACGCCCACGTTCCGCGTGATCGACGCGCGCGGCCGCACGGTCGGCACCGGCAAGGATCTCGCCGAACTGCAGTCGACGCACAAGGAGCAGGCGACGAAGGGTGTCGCCAAGGTCGCGCAGGCGTCGCTGCCGAAGAGCGAGCTCGAGCGCACCGGGGCGACAACCTGGGTGTTCGGTGACCTCCCGAAGCACGTCGATTCGAGCTACGCAAAGGGCCGCTCAGGCAGCGCCGGCGTCGTGCGGGCATACCCTGCGATCCTCGATCGCCGCACGAACGTCGATCTCGTGCTCGTCGCCGACGAGGCCGAGCAGCGGCGGGTGTCGCGGCGCGGGATCCGTCGCCTGCTCGTCCTGTCGAGTCCTTCGCCCGCGAGCTACGTGCGCGAGCACCTCTCGAACCAGGAGAAGCTGCTGCTCGGCGCCGGGCCCTACCGCTCGCTCGACACCGCAATCGCAGATGTCTCGCTCGCGGTCGCCGATCGCGTGATCCGCCGTCACGCCCCCGACGGGCTCGTGTGGCTCGCTGCAGACTTCGAGCAGATCGCGAACGACTACGCGCGCAGCCTCATCGACGAAATCTACGGCACGATCGCGCTCACCGCGAAGGTGCTCGATAAGGCGCGCCTCGCGAAGAAGGCCATCGACCAGGCGAAGTCGCTGCAGGTGCTCGGCCAGGTCGCCGACGCCGCGAAGCAGCTCGACGGGCTCGTGTTCGACGGCTTCGTCTCTCGCACGGGGGCTGCGCAGCTCGAACGGCTGCCCGTGTACCTCGAGGCCCTCGCGCACCGGATGCGCTCGCTCACCGATAACCCGGGCCGCGATCGTGCCTGGCAGAACGACGTGGATCGCGCGCTCGTGCTGTTCTCGGAGTCTGGCGGCACGATCCCGCTGCCGGTAGACCCGCCCGACCACATCGAGCGCGCCCGCTGGCTCATCGAGGAACTCCGCGTGAGCCTCTTCGCGCAGCAGCTGCGCGCAGCCGAAGCCGTGTCCCTCAAACGCATTCAAAAGGTGCTCGAGGGGTAGCGGTTCCGACCTACCCGCCCTGACCGGGTCGCGCTATCGACGCGATACCCGCGTCGTGTGCGGTGCAGAGTGCATAAAGATCGCTGAGGGCCGCGTCGACGGCTTCGCCGCCGGCGGGGTATGCGAGAGCGGCATCCTTCACTGCGTTCAGCGGCTGGGAGAACTCCGGGTCTGGTTCCGATTCGACGCCTGCGCTCCCGACACAATGCCGTGCTCGTCAGGCGTTGCAGCCCCTTCGCAACAGAGTCAGTCTGGTGCCGCTCACCATAGCATCGCGGTACTTGCGCACCCCGTTTCAGCAGTAGACTCGCCTGATGGGCATTTACCGTGAGCTGGCTCGCAACGAGGGCGTTTTCCGTATCCTTTTCTCGCAGCTGACGGCCCGATTCCCCTTTGGGATGCTCTCGATTATCGTGCTCCTGCACATGCAGGAGCAGTTCGGTGAGTACACCGCTGCAGGCATCGTGCTCGCCGCGCAGAGCATCGGCCAGGCAATCTCAGGGCCGCTGTCGAGCAGGCTCATGGGCAGGTTCGGCATGCGCCGCGTGCTCTGGATCACGACGGTGCTCTGCACCGGCTTCATCATCGTCATCGCGTTCGTGCACCTCCCGCTCGCGGTCACCGCGCTGATCTCGTTCGCGATTGGCCTGACCACGCCGCCGATCACCCCCGCGGTGCGCACCCTCTACCCGCGGCTCGTGCCCGGCAAGCAGATCTCAGCACTGTTCTCGCTCGACGCTGCCGCACAGGAGCTCATCTGGGTGCTCGGCCCGGTCGTCGCCGTATTCATCGGCGCGCAGTTCGGCACCTCGGTCGGGCTCACCGTCGCCGCAGGGTTCATGCTCTTCGGCGGTGCCTGGTTCATTCTCAGCCGCCCGGTCGGCGTCGTGAAGATTCCGCCGTCGCGCGGCAGCCTCGGTGCGGTGCTCAAGCGCCCAACAGTGGTCATCGCGACAATCATCGGCTTCTTCTTCGTGGCCTCGTTTGCGGCGCTCGAGGCCGGCGTGGTGCGCGCGTTCGCCCCCGCGGGAGACGGCGGCCACAGCAGCATGGAGTCGGGCATCGTGCTCGCGATCTTCGCCGCCGGCTCACTCGTGGGAGGCCTGTTTGTTGGCGGCCGGCCGCTCCGCCCATGGTCGCTCGCCATCCGCATCGGCATCGTGCTCGCCGGCACCCTCGCCGCGCTCGCCAGCCTGAACATCTGGTGGCTGTCCATCGTCCTCTTCATTGGCGGCCTCGGCACCGCGCCGACGTTCGCCGGTATTTCGAGCATGATCGGATCCACGATCAAGTTCTCGGAGACCGCGGAAGCATTCGGCTGGATCGGCACCGGCCAGCTCGTCGGCGTCGCGACCGGATCCGCGGTCGCGGGTATCGCGATCGACGCGATGGGAGCACAGGGCGCGATTATCGTCTCGGCAGGACTCATCACCGTCGCCGGCCTCGTCGCCGTCTTCACGACCAAGTGGGTTCCCGACCTCAAGGGCCTCGACATCGAACAGCCCCCTGAGACCGGCACGATTACGCTGCCCCTTCCCTGATCCTTCCCCGGCGTCGATCCCTCCCCCCGCGCACGATCCCTCCCCGCGCACGAGCCCTCATCGATCGGGCGCGGGTAACGATCCTGCTCCGTCTCGCCGCGCGGGCGGCCACGGCGAGTATCTTGGACGCATGACGAAGAGACACACCCGCGCGGCGTTCGCCGCGGCACTGCTCGCGATCACGCTCGCCGGGTGCTCCGCGAGCGCTCCGAGTGACGGCGGCAGCACCGGGCAGGTCGAAGTCATGCCGGAGCAGCTCGCTCCCGGAACGGGGCAGTCTGGCGCGATGTCCCAAGATCTGAGCGGCGGTGTTGCCCTGCCAGACCTGAGCGCCGCGATCCGCGACTCGCAGCAGGATCGCGCAATCGTGCGCAGCGCAAGTATCGAACTCACCGTGAAGTCGGCGCAAACCGCCGCCGCCGACGCGGCAAAGATCGCAGCAGACCTGGGCGGCACGGTCGCCTCCCAGACGCTCGCGAACGACGGCCAGTCGGCGGAATACGCTGACCTCACGCTCCGGGTCCCGGCCGAAAAGCTCGCCGACGCACTCTCTGAACTCGCAGGCCTCGGTGAGCTGCGCTCAGAGACCCGCTCGGCGGACGACGTAACCGACTCCTACGTCGATCTCGAGGCGCGCGTCGAAGCGCTTTCGGCGTCAATCACGCGCCTCACTGAGCTCATGGAGGGCGCGGCGACGACGAGCGAACTCATCGAGGCCGAAAGCGCACTCGCACAGCGGCAAATGGAGTTTGATGGCCTGAATGCCCAGCTCGAGGCCCTCACAGACCAGGTCGAGATGGCCAGCGTGTGGGTATCGCTCCGCGAAGGAAGCGCGCTGCCGGGCGGCGGCCCACAGACATTCTGGGACGCGATTCTCGCGGGCTTCGCCTCAATCGGATCGTTCTTCGTCGGCCTCGTCGTCTCGGCAGGTTTTGCGCTCCCCTGGCTCGTGCTGCTCGCGGTGATCGCGCTCGCGATCCTCATCCCGATTCGCCTCCGGCGGCGACGCGCCCGGAACGATCAATCCCCTGAGAAAGCTCTGAGTACTGAAGCTACGGATTCAGTTGCCACAGACCACAAGCCCTAACGAATCACTCAGAGACTCGCCCGCTTCGTGCGTGAAAGTGCTGTGGGCGGGCCGCTAGTGATCCGCCCCGAGGTGTGAAAGACTAGCCTGAACCAGACACCGACGAAGTCACTAAGGAGTGAGTCAACTATGGGCACCTTCGCCGTCATCAACCCGGCTACGGGCGAGACCGTCGCCGAGTACCCCGACGCGACCGCAGCTGATATTGAAACTGCAGTAGCGTCGGCACACCAGACCTACCAGGAGTGGTCACGCAAGACCACCGTCGCAGAGCGCGCAGCTCTCGCGAAGCGTGCAGCAGAGCTCTTCGACGAGCGCAAGGACGAGCTCGGCGCGATCATCAACCGCGAGATGGGCAAGCCCCTGGATCAGTCGATCGGCGAGGCAGAGTTCTCGGGCCAGATCACCGCTGCGTTCGCAAACAACGCTGAGAAGTGGCTTGCCGACGAGCCCCTCGAGGTTGAAGACGGCCTGAAGACCTTCTTCCGCTTCCAGGGCACCGGCGTGATCCTCGGCATCATGCCCTGGAACTACCCGTACTACCAGGTCGCGCGCTTCGCAGTGCCGAACCTCATCCTCGGCAACACCATCGTGCTCAAGCACGCTGCTCAGTGCCCCGAGTCGGCACTCGCGCTCGAGCAGCTGTTCCTCGACGCAGGCTTCCCGAAGGGCGCATACGTCAACGTCTTCGCGACGCACGACCAGGTCAGCGACATCATCGCTGACGATCGCGTGCAGGGCATCTCGCTCACCGGCTCCGAGCGCGCAGGCGCAATCGTCGCCGAGCAGGCTGGCCGTCACCTCAAGAAGTGCGTCCTCGAGCTCGGCGGCTCGGACGTGTTCCTCGTGCTCGACTCAGCAGACCTCGACCACGCGGTCGCTCACGCAGTCGGCGGCCGCATGGAGAACACCGGCCAGGCGTGCAACGGCTCCAAGCGCATCGTCGTCATGGACAAGTACTTCGACGAGTTCTCGGAGAAGTTCAAGGCAGCCATCGCCGGCCAGTCGTACGAGGCAGGCGACTTCGGCCCCATGTCTTCGGAGGCAGCAACGAAGAACCTCGCATCGCAGGTGCAGGGCGCGATCGACCAGGGCGCAGAGGTCGTCGTGGGCGACAACACTCCCGAGGGCAACTTCTACACCCCCTCGGTGATCACCAACATCACCCCGGCGATGGACGTCTACAGCCAGGAGCTCTTCGGCCCGGTTGCACAGCTGTACAAGGTGTCGAGCGACGAAGAGGCGATTGAGCTCGCCAACTCCTCGCCCTACGGCCTCGGCTCGGTCATCATCTGCGACGATCTCGATCGCGCAGAGCAAGTCGGCAACCAGCTCGATGTCGGCATGGTCTTCATCGGCGGTTCGGGCCTCGAGGGCGCAGACGTGCCCTTCGGCGGCGTGAAGAAGTCGGGCTACGGGCGTGAGCTCGGCAAGGTCGGCATGCTCGAGTTCGCTAACAAGAAGCTCTTCCGCTACTACGGGGGCTAAACCCCTTGCGGAATAGCTGAGGGCCCGGATCCAATTGGATCCGGGCCCTCAGTGTTTCCCAGAGCTTGCTGACGGTGGGCCGCCGCCTGCCGCGCAGCACCACCCCCAACAGCCAATCAAGCTCTTCACAATTGAAGGTGTAGCCCTCGGCGACAACGGGCGCTCAACAACCATGACCTCAGCGAGGTCATGGTGTTTTTGCGGTAAATCACCCCTGACTTCGCTGAGGCCATAGCTTCTGAGCGACTCAAGCGGGGTGTGCCGTCTCCTGGGGACAGCCGTGGCCGTAGCGAGACGGGGCTTCGCCGCAGTCCAATGGCGCGGAGGAACCCGCCCAGAGCAACCGGGTCCCGCCAGCCGGGTAGCGAGCGCGGGAGCCCCGCAGCACTCACGCCGAAGCCACTGCTGCTTCAACACGCCCTCGTGTCGACGTCCCTTCTGGCGGTTCTGGCCTTTCAGCGAGTGGGGAAATGCCGCACTCGTTACGATTCCCCGCGGCGCAGCACCACCCCCACCAACTAAACACCGCCGATTAATTCGAACTGAGCCTTCTGCAGCCTGTGCAGGGCTCAGTTCGAATTAATCGGGGGTGGAAGGATGCTCGGCGCGCGGCGGACCCGCGGCCGAAGCTGGGATCCGGCTACTTGGCGAGCATGCCCTCGACGATACGGTCGGCGGCGGCAACGGTCGTGATGCCCTGCGCGCTCGCCTCATCGAACACCTGCGCGAGCGTCGAACCGATCGCGTCGATGCGGGTGAGCTTCTCCTCGAGGTCGCCAGCGGCGCCCAGGTAGAGCACGCCGCCGGCGTTCACGAGGTAGTCGGGTGCGTAGAGGATCCCGCGGCCCGCAAGCTGCTCGGCACCGTTCGCCTCGGCGAGCTGGTTGTTCGCGGGGCCCACCACGGCAACGGTGTCGAGCTCGTCGATGACGGTCGGGGACAGCATCCCGCCAACTCCAGCCGGCATGAACACGTCCGCCGGCACGCGGTGCGCCTCTGCGGGGAGTACCCAGCTCGCACCGAGGTCGTTGGCGAGCTCACGCTTGCCCTCGTTGATGTCAGAGAGCGTGAGCACCGCGCCCTCGTCAGCGAGCCGACGCGCGAGCGCCGAGCCGACGTGGCCGAGCCCAACGATGGTGATCTTGCGGCCGCGCGCATCGGCCTCGCCGTGGGTGCGACGCAGCGCCTCGAGGAGAGCTGCGTGCACGCCGCGAGCAGTGAAGTCGCCGGGGTCGCCCAGGCCGCCCTGGTCTGCGGGGAGGCCGACGGCGTGCGCGGTGCGCTCCGCGACGACTGCCATATCGTCGGCGGTCGTCCCGACGTCCTCAGCGGTGAGGTATGCCCCGCCCAGGGCCTCAACGGCGTCGCCGAGGTCGAGGAAGGCGTCGCGGCGCTGCTCGCCCGTGAGCTTCTGGCCCGGAGCGAGCGCGATCACCGACTTGCCGCCGCCGGCCGCGAGGCCCGCGAGCGCGTTCTTCGAGGTCATTCCGCTCGCCAGGCGCAGCGCATCTGCGACGGCCTCGTCGGTCGTCGCGTAGTTCCACACGCGGCAGCCGCCGAGTGCCGGGCCGAGCACGGTGTTGTGCACGGCGATGATGATGGTGAGGCCCGATCGGGGGCCGGTGGTGATGTTCAGGTGTTCATGGTTGAAGCCGAACAGGGTCTGCGAGGCGTCACCAGTTGTGCCGGTCGAAGTCGCGGGGGAAAATGCACGTGTCATGTCAAGAATTCAACAGGTAACTGCCACTTCAAACAAGTCAACACGTGCTCCTTGAACATTGTGTTCGATGCGTAGCGATTCCAATGACGCTATGTTGATCATTATGTATGTCATCGACGCCACCGACCGGCGCATCCTCGCGGCCCTCGACGCAGACTCGCGGGCAACCGTGCAGGGCATCGCCCAGCAACTCGGCCTCGCCCGCGGGACGGTGCACACGCGGCTTGACCGCCTGCAACGATCCGGCGCGCTCAAAGACCACTCACTGCGGCTCGATCCGACTGCCCTCGGCTGGCCACTGCGCGCGCACATCACCGCCGAGGCAAACCAGGACAGGCTCGAACTCATGATCGCCGACCTTGAACAAATCCCCGAGATCATCGAGTGCGTCGCAGTCTCAGGCCAGAGCGACCTGTCGATCGAGATCGTCGCCCGCGACGCCGAAGACGTCTACCGGGTCACCCAGGCGATCATGAAGTGCCGCGGCGTGATCCGCACGGCGACGTCCATCAGGCTGCGGGAGCTCATCTCGCGGCGGCAGCACCAGCTGCTCTAGCTGATGCCGCCGCCGCGCCGCAGGGAGCACCGGGAGCACTGGGGCCCCAGCGAGCGCGGCTAGCGCTCGAGGAACGTCTGGCCGAGGAACTCACCGAGCGCCTCGGGGGCAGCGAGCGGGAGGATCGCGGCGACGTACTGGTCGGGCCGCACCACCACGACGACGCCGTCGCGGCTGATCTCACGAATATCGAAGATGTCCTCGCCGGGGTTTGCGGCGTAGATCTTCTCGTAGTCGGTCATGCCGAGCAGCCCCGAAGCCGGGAGGAACAGCTTCGACAACTCCTCGATGTGCACCTCGCGGTGCGGCTGCTGCATGACGGCCTTCACGTCGAAGAGCGAGTCGATGTCTGCGCCAGCCGGGGTGAAGCGGCGGATCGGCGACGCCTCGTTCTCAAGCATCCACTCAGCCCAGCGCGCGAGCTGCTCGCCCGAGCGGTCGGCGAAGGCGTACACGCGGTAGCGGCCGTCGGCGCGGTGATGGTGGCCGAGGTGCACCTGCACGGCGTCAGCGACGCGGGTCGTCTGCACCGACTTAAAGCGCTTGCCAATCGGGAAGCCTGCGGCGAGCGCCTGGTGCTCGTGGTCGCTCGTGAGCATCGACTCGGTGTACTCGGTCATGAAGCCGGCCGGGAACTCCGCGGTCTGCACGTAGAACTCTTCGAGCTCCGAAGGCGAGTCGAACTCCTCGGGCTTCTTCGCCATGAGCGTCGACCACTCCTTGTCGAAGTCGATGAGGTTCTTCGCGGTGACGCGCCGCTCCTCCGAGTAGGTCGCGAGCAGCGACTCGGGGCTGCGGCCCTCGAGCACGTAGCCGAGCTTCCAGCCGAGGTTCCAGCCGTCCTGCATCGAGACGTTCATGCCCTGACCGGCCTTCGCGCTGTGCGTGTGGCAGGCGTCGCCCATAAGGAAGACGCGGCCCTTCCCGTCGGGCGCGGTCTCGGCGTCGTCGAAGCGGTCGGTGAGGCGGTGCCCCACCTCGTAGACGCTGTGCCAGGGCACGTCACGCACGTCGAGCGTGTACGGGCTGAGGATCGCGTTCGCGCGTGCGACGATCTCCTCGAGCGGCGTGGAGCGCACCTTCTTGCCATCCTCTGCGGCAACCTCACCGAGGTCGACGTAGATGCGGCAGAGGTGGTTGCCCTCGCGCGGGATGTGCAGAATGCTGCCGGCCTCGGAGTGGATGATGCACTTCTTGCGAATGTCTGGGAAATCGGTGACCGCGAGTACGTCCATGACGCCCCAGGCGTGGAGCGACGTGGATCCCGACAGCGATCCACCGATTGCGCTGCGCACGCGTGAGCGCGCTCCGTCGGCGCCGATGACGTACTTCGCGCGCACGGTGCGCGTGCCGCCCTCGGTCGCCGAGTCGGCTTCGGCGGCGTTGATGCCGGCTCCCCGCTGCCCGGTGACCTCGCGGAGCGTGACGGTGACGGGGTACTCCCCCGTGCCCACCTCGAGGTCCTCGAACTCGTAACCGTAGTCGATGTCACCGCGGGCCGGCGCGCGCCTCGCGTACTCGGCGAAGTAGTCGATGACGCGCGCCTGGTTCACGATGAGGTGCGGGAACTCGCTGATGCCGGCAGGGTCGTCGTCAGTGACGGAGCTGCGCACGATCTGCGAGGGGTGTTCGGGATCCGGGGTCCAGAAGTTGGTCTCGGTGATCTGGTACGCCTCGTCAGTGATCTGCTTGGCGAACCCGAAGGCCTGGAACGTCTCGACGCTGCGCGCCTGAATCCCGTCGGCCTGGCCGAGCACGAGCCGCGAATCGCGTCGCTCAACGACGCGCGTCACGACGTTCGGGAACTGCGCGAGCTGCGCCGCGGCGACGATTCCTGCGGGGCCAGAGCCGACGATGAGCACGTCGGCTTCCTCGGGAAGCTCCTCAGGCCGGTTCAGGCCGACACCCTCGGCTGGCAGCACGCGCGGATCCGTGGAAACATAGCCGTGATGGTGAAACTGCATGTGGAGTCCTCACTTCGTTGTGCCCTGAGAGTTGCATGTTCAACTATTGAACACTGAATTCGAATACTGCACACTAGCTTAGAGGTGCGAGCCCCATCGCACAACATCTGACCCAACGATTAGGAGCCCCAATGGCCACCACCCCGACCGCGGGCTCACAAACGCTCTCGCGCGGACTCCGCGCACTCGAGGTGCTCGCGGAGGCAGGATCCCCCATCTCGATCGCCAGGCTCTCCGAGGAACTCGGCGTGCACCGATCCAACACTTACCGGCTCCTGCGCACTCTCGAAGAACACCGCTTCGCGATCCGCGACGACGCAGGCCTCATTCGCCTCGGCCCCCGCATCGCCGCGCTCGCCCACGGCGTCGCCCCGCAGCTCAACACCGCAGCGGCCCCCGCACTCACCGAGCTCGCGCACGACCTCGGCATGACCGCCTTCCTCACCGTGCTCGACGCCGGCGACATCGTCACGCTCGCCTCAGTCGAGCCTGGGAACGTCGACGCGAGCATCGCGCGCAATCCGGGCGTCAGGCACCCGTGGGATCGCGGTGCCCCCGGCCACGCCATCGAATCCGCGCTCTCACCCGTAGAGCGGGAGGCGGCATTCGGATCCCCCGCCGCGAGCCCTGCCGCACTCGCGGCGCGCGAGCTCGGATACGCCCTCAGCGAGAGCGAAGTCATCGAGGGTGTGACCTCGGTGGCGGTGCCGCTGCGCATCCCCGGCGAGCCACCCGCAGCCATCGCCATCGTGCACTTCCGGATGCCCGAGTCGATCGACACCGTCACCGCGAGACTCCACCTCGCCGCCCGCGAGGTGCTGGCAAGCTACCGCTAGCTCGATCCGCTACACTACAAATTGTCCACCCGGGGTGCCCGGGTAAGGCACCCGAAAAAGGGGCGCTGCTGCGTTTCATCGCGAGACATACACGGTCACTATTCACCGCTCGATCCAATGAAGGATTTCGCAGATGTCTCTCTCGCACCCAGTTTCGTCGACCCCGCAGACTCTCGCAGCCGCGACCGCGCGCGCCCTTTCCGCGCACGCCACACACAGCTTCGGCCTCATGGGCAACGGCAACGCACACCTCATCGACCACCTCGGCCGCGCAGGCGTCAGCTATACGGCTGTGCGCCACGAGGCCGCGACCGTAGCCGCCGCAGACGCCTACACCCGGGTGAGCGGCAAGATCGCCATTGCGACCACCACCTACGGCGCCGGATTCACGAACGCCATCACCGCGCTCGCCGAGGCCGCGCAGGCGCGCACCCCGATGCTTGTCGTCGTGGGCGACACCCCCTCCAGCGGGCCCAGGCCCTGGGACGTCGACGAGGAGATGCTCAGCGCGGCGGTCGGCGTGCGGCTCTTCACCCTCGGCGTTGCACGGGTCGAGGAGACCGTGGAGCGCGCCGTGTCGTATGCGCTGCGGATGCGCCGGCCCGTCGTGCTCGGCCTGCCCTACGACCTCGTGAACGCGCCGGTCACCACTCCCGTGGCTGAGGCGTCGCCTGCCGCCGCTGCCGAGCTGGCGGCACCCTCCGCGAGCCTGCCCGAGGAGATCGACCTCAGCGATCCCGCGCTGCTCGCGGAACTCAGCTACTCAGCAGCCGACGGCACCCAGGCAGCGCCGGCCACCGCCGCGCCCACGTCGATGCTTCCCGGGGCGATCGTGTCGGGATCCACCGTTCCCGCCGCGCACCGCATCGAGGCAGCGGCCGAGGCGCTCGCTACGGCTTCCCGCCCACTCCTCCTCGCGGGCCGCGGAGCCCACCTGTCCGGTGCGGCTGCCGAGCTCGGAGCACTCGCCGAGCGCCTCGGCGCGCTCACCGCAACCACCGCGCTTGCGCGCTCCATCTTCCCCGACGCCCACTATGACCTCGGCGTCGCCGGCGGCTTCGGTCAGCTCGAAGCGATGGCCGTGATCGAGCAGGCCGACGTCGTGCTCGTGGCCGGTGCCGGGCTCAACCAGTTCACCATGCGTTTCGGGGAGCTGTTCGGTGCGGGCACCACCGTGATCCGGATCGACACCGAGCAGGTCGCCGCCCCGAAAACCCAGCACCCCATCACCCATCAGCTGCTGCAGGGCGACGCGCGGTCGACGCTTGGGGCCATCGCCGCAGCGCTCCCGGCGACGCTCCCGGGTGCAGCTGGCGGCGGCTGGCGCGCCACGGTCCAGGGCCTCGAGCCAGGAGGCACCCTGCGCGCCCGCCCGGTCGGTGACACTGAGCTCTGCGCGGACGGCCTCCTCGATCCCCGGGCGGCCGCTGCGCGCATCGCCGAGCTGCTCCCCGGAGACCGCCATGTCACGAGTGACGGCGGCCACTTCCTCGCGTGGGCCAACATGTTCTGGCCTGTGGCCTCACCCGAGCGGATGATCATGGTCGGCACCGCCTACCAAACAATCGGGCTCGGCTTCAGTACCGTGCCCGGCGTCGCAGCGGCTGCCCCCGAGTCGACCATCGTGCTCACCACCGGCGACGGCGGCGGCCTCATGGGCATTGCAGACCTCGAATCCGCGATCCGCACCGCCCGTAGCCAGGTCATCGTTGTCTGGAACGACAGCGCCTACAGTGCCGAGGTGCACCTGTACGGCGAGATGGGGCTCGACAAGGGGCCGATGCTCATTCCGACGGCGAACTTCGCGGGCGTCGCGTCGGCGCTCGGGGCCGAGGGCGTGGTCGTGCGCTCGCTCGCAGACCTGGGCGCGCTCGAGGCCTGGGTCGCCGCGGGCTCACGCGGCACGATCCTCCTCGATCTGCGCGTCTCGGGCACCGTCGTCGCTGACTACCAGCGCGAGGTGCAAAAGGTGAACGGCCTCGAGGTGTCGGCCCACTAGCTCTTACATTCCACCCCTCCCGGGTCGCTCGACAGACATGCTTTCAGCGAGGTCGGGGATGTTTTGCAGCAAAACACTCCCGACCTCGCGGAAGTGATGTCGAGTGACCTCCGCTCGTGGGGAGCTCCGCTCGTGGGGAGCTCCGCTCTCCCACGCCGTGAGTTATCCACAATCTGCAGCTTCCTCTCCCGGAGACGCGCTTGGCGTGGCACACTCCCAGCATGGACGTCAGCGCTCTCTTCGAATCCGCGGCGACGCATGTCTTGAGTCGGCGGGATCTTGAGCGCTCCGGCTTGGGCGACCGTCGAATTACGGCGATGGAACGCTCCGGCCAACTCATTCGAATCAGGGCAGGGAGCTATGTTCCGCGCGATTGCTGGGACACGGCACTCCCCGAGGCCCGTCACGCTCTCGCGATGCACGCTGCTCACCACGCGGCGGAGGTACCGCCGGTGTTCTCGCATCGCAGCGCTGCTGTGCTCCACGGACTCCCCGCATGGTCGGGCTGGCTGAGCCCCACGGAGCAGGATCCGGTGCGGGTGCATACCACCGTCGCCAGGGGCACCGACACCACTTCCACACGTGTGCTTCGCCGGCATATCTCGGCGCTGTCCATGCAGGACACGACGAGGGTTGGAGACTTCACGGTCACCAGCACGGAGCTGACACTCGTGGACCTCGCGAGAAGCGACGCGTTTCCGATTGCGCTCGCGTGCGCGGATGCCCACCTGCACCGAGCCACAAACGCCCGTCGCCGCGCAGGCGACGCCGTGTGGCGGGGCTGGCAAGACCGCCTGCAGCGGCGTACCGAGGCGATGCCCGGATACTCAGGAGTGCGGGCCGTTCGGGCCCTCGCGGAACTCGCTGACCCCCGCGCGGAGTTGCCCCTTGAATCGCTCAGTAGGCTGCGGTTCTTGCAGCTCGGGCTCGTACCCGAGCTAC
This sequence comes from Leucobacter sp. BZR 635, assembly GCF_048061935.2. NCBI lineage: Bacteria > Bacillati > Actinomycetota > Actinomycetes > Micrococcales > Microbacteriaceae > Leucobacter > Leucobacter sp. BZR 635. The sequence goes on from NZ_JBLUNZ020000017.1 coordinate 37,802, forward strand.
AAGTGCCAGTACCCGCCCAGGCGGAGGGGGAGCTCCGCCTCGACTTCGTGCTCCCCGAGTTGGGGTTCTGGGGTGAGTGCGATGGAAAAGCAAAGTACACGAGCGGCGAGCTCGTGGGCAGTTCCTCAGCCGAAGAGATCGTTTACCAAGAAAAGCGCAGACAGGACTGGATCGCCGGAACGACCGGAATGCGATGCATCCGCTGGGGAGTACCCGAGGTGCTCACACTCGACCGCTTCGCCACCCACCTCAGCGCCCACGGCGTAACCTTCCCCGGGACGCCGAGCTTGGTCCACAGTCCCGCGACTACAAGGTTCCTCGCGGCCCTCCCCTGAGTCGGCGTAGGGGGATTCGTCCGCAGCGACCCTCTGCGCTGCCGCGGTCGCTGCGCTCCCACCTACGCAGGCGAGCTCCGCCCCAGCTCCCAAACCACTCGCAAAGCGCCGCTGAAACAGTATGTCCTCAGCGAGGTCAGGTGCTTTTCGCTGCGGAAAAGGCCTAACCTCGCTGAGGACATATCAAGTGAGCGCCGAATCGGGGCGCGGGGGCCAGAGGCGCTAGACGGCCGGCTTCTCCCAGATGAAGTGGCCGCGCTGCTGGAGCTCTTCGTGCTCGGGGCCGAGCGGGATGTCCGTGCGGTCGCGCAGCAGCAGCGTCGCGACGAAGGCCACCACCATGACGATCGCGATGTAGATCGCGACGGACGTCGAGGTGCCGGTCTCGGCGACGAGCCAGGTCGAGATCATGGGCGCGAATGCGCCGCCGATGATCGCACCGATCGCGTAGGTGATCGAGACGCCCGAGAAGCGGATCGAAGCCGGGAAGAGCTCGGCAAAGTACGCCGCCTGCTGCCCATAGGTGAGCCCGTTGCCGATCGCGAAGAGCGAGAGGCCGAGGAAGAGCAGCCACACGTTTCCGGTATTCACGAGCGGGAACAGGATGAACACGACGGCAAGGAACGCGATCCACCCGGCGATGTACGTCTTCTTGCGGCCGATCTTGTCTGAGATCACGCCTGCGAGGAATGTCATGATGAGCCACACGATCGAAGCCGCCGCGACCGCGAGCAGCACGGGGGTGCGCTCCATGCCCACATGCCCACCGTCAGCGACGGGGGTGGTGGCGTAGTTCTGGATGTATCCACCCGTGGTCATGTAGCCTGCAGCGTTGTTGCCGGCGAAGGTGAGCGCGGCGAGAATGACGAGCAGCCAGTGCTTCTTGAACAGCTGGACGACGGGAACCTTCGTCTGCTCCTTGCGCTCCGAGATCTCGGTGAACACCGGGCTCTCCTCGACCGAGCGGCGCACAACGAGGCCGACGATGATGAGCACGAAGCTCAGCAGGAACGGTACGCGCCAGCCCCACTCAAGGAATGCCGCGCCCGGCGAGATGACGCCGGTCATGAGCGCGAGCATGCCCGAGGCGAGCAACAGGCCGATCGGCACGCCGATCTGCGGGAAGGCACCCATGCGGCCGCGCTGGCCCTCGGGCGAGTGCTCAACGGCCATGAGGACGGCGCCGCCCCACTCGCCACCGGTCGAGAGCCCCTGGAGGATGCGCAGCAGCATGAGGAGGATCGGCGCGAGGATCCCGACCTGCTCGTAGGTCGGTAGCACCCCGATGAGGGTTGTCGCGACGCCCATGAGAATGAGGGTGACGACGAGGATCGCCTTGCGCCCGATGCGGTCACCGAAGTGGCCGGCGAGGAACGCTCCGAGGGGGCGGAAGAGGAAGCTCACGCCGACGGTGGCGAAGGCGATGATGGTGCCGGCCTGGCCGCCGGCGGGCTTAAAGAAGAGCTCAGCGAAGACGAGCCCAGCCGCACTCGCGTAGAGGAAGAAGTCGTACCACTCGATGGTGGTGCCAATGACGGTCGCGGCCGCAACCCGCCGCAGTTCGCGCTGCGATGTGGGCGCAGCAGTAGGGGAAGACATACCCAGGAGACTCCTTTGTCGTTTAATGAACAGCGTGTGCGGTATTTGAACACCACAGCTCGGGAATCACAATACACGAAACACACGGTTTCCGCCGAGCTGCAACAGAAATAACGCAATGTGTGTACCTGCTTCCGCAGGGGTGGCACCCGGGTGCTGCGACGGTGTGCCGCGCCCGAGAGCGGCACCCGCGCGAAGCACCCCCGACTCGCCCCGGGCCCCACTGCGGTTCCGCACAGCGACTTGGTTTCGGAGCAATTCGATGTAGTCTGTGGCCATGATGGGGCAGAACCTAGCGGAGAGCCTCGGCGCGTTTCGAGGTCAGGTGACGGACTCGTTCGTGCCGCTCGAGGTGACACGGGAGCACCGAGATCGCGGTGCGGCGTTCGGCGCGTGCATGACCTCAATTGCCGCCGACGGTATCACGTTCACCGAGGTCGACGCGGCCCCGCACATCGTGGAGCGCACCGCTGCGACGATCGCCGCGGGCGGCTCCGGCTACTACAAGCTCAGCCTCATGCTCGCGGGCACCGGCCACCTCGTGCAGGACGGCCGCGAGCTGCTGCTGCGCCCCGGTGATCTCGCAATCTACGACACGTCGAGACCGTACACGCTGGGCTTTGACGAGGAGTTTCGCTCACTCATCGTTATGTTCTCCAAGGATCGACTCGATCTCCCCGTCTCCCTCACTGAGCAACTCTCGGCTGCCTCGCTCAGCCACGAGCACGGCGGCCTTGCGCCGGTGATCGCGGGCTTCATTTCCCAGTTTCCCGCCCAGCTGGATCCGCTCACCGCGGGGGTGCGCACGAAGCTCGCGCACACGAGCCTCGATCTCATCAGCACGCTCTGCGCCGAGGTGCTCGATGCCTCGGCCGCGCAGCGGGATCCGCACCAACTGCTCCTGCAACGCATCTATGAGCACATCGACGAACACCTCGGTGCGCCCGACCTCTCCCCCGGAAGCATCGCGGATGCGCACTTCATCTCGAAGCGGCACCTCCATGTACTTTTCCGCGAGGCTGGGACGACGGTGTCGAGTCGCATCCGTGAGCGCAGGCTCGAGCGATCCCGCGCCGATCTCCTCGATCCCGCACTCAGCGGCCGCACCGCCGCGGCCATCGCAGCGCGCTGGGGCTTCAGCGACGCGGCGCACTTCAGTCGCGTGTTCAAGGCGACGTACGGGGTCTCGCCGAGCGAGCTGCGCGCAGGCTAGCGACGCTTCGGTCACCGCGAGTCAACTGGGATGCGCCCTCGTGCAAGACTCCCGGCGGCAGCGCCAGCGATACTCAGGGTGGTTCACCATCTTTCAACGGCGACAAGGACGATTCAATGACGCACGTTCACGACTCTCATACCCCCGATGCCACGCACACGCACGGCAAGCGGGTCACGACCCCTGCCGAGGCACGGCACCCGCTGGATCCGCTGACCGGTGATGAGATCGCGGCCGCCCGTCAGCTGCTTGCCGACGCGGGCCATTTCACGGAGCACACACGCGTGCCGCGAATGCTGCCCGTCGATCCGCCGAAGGATGTCTTGGCCGCCTGGCGTGAGGGCGACGCACTGGATCGCCGCATCAGGGTAACCCTGCTCGATCGGACGACGGGGGTCTCCTCGGAGGCGATCGTGTCGGTGAGCCGCGGCGAGATCGACTCGCTCACCGTGCTCGACACGGGATCGGCGCCGTACGGCCAGCCGCAGTACCTGTTCGAGGAGTACGACGACGCCGCCCAGATCGTGAAGGCCTCCCCCGAGTGGCAGGCTGCGATGCGCCGCCGCGGGCTCGAGGAGCACATGGAGCTCGCGTTCTGTTCGCCGCTCGCGCCGGGCTTCTTCGACCGCGAAGACGAGGTCGGCAAGCGGATCATCCGCTCGCACACCTACCTCCGGTTCTCGGAGAGCGACAGCCCGTGGGCGCACCCGATCGAGGGGCTCGTCGCGCACGTCGACCTCACCGAGCGCCGCGTGTTCAAGCTCGACGACGAGGGCGATATCCCGGTCCCGCAGCAGCACGGCAACTACACGCTGGACGTGCAGGGCCCAGCACGCACTTCACTGAAGCCCATCGAAATCACGCAGCCCGAGGGCCCGTCGTTCTCGGTCGATGGCAGCCTGGTGCAGTGGGAGAACTGGAAGTTCCGGGTCGGCTTCAACCAGCAGGAGGGCCTCGTCCTCAACCAGGTGACCTGGCGCGATGGCGATGAGGATCGCTCGGTCGCGACCCGCGCAAGCGTCCCCGAAATGGTGGTGCCGTACGGCGACACCTCGGTGAGCAGGCACTGGATCAGCTACTTCGACGCCGGCGAGTACCTGCTCGGCAAGAACGCGAACTCACTCGCGCTCGGCTGCGACTGCCTCGGCGTGATCCACTACTTCGACGCGTTCGTGCCCGACGACCACGGCAACCCGGTCGTCATCCCGCAGGCAGTGTGCATGCACGAGGAGGACTACGGGATCCTCTGGAAGCACACGGACCTCGCCGGCAACGCCGAGACCCGCCGCAGCCGCCGCCTCGTGGTGAGCTACTTCACGACGATCGGCAACTACGACTACGGCTTCTTCTGGTACTTCTACCTCGACGGCTCGATCCAGATGGAGGCGAAGGCGACAGGCATCGTGTTCGCGGGTGCCGGGATCCCGGGCAGTGAGGATCCGCACGGGCCCGAGATCGCACCGGGCATCTTCACCCCCGTGCACCAGCACATTTTCTGCGCACGCATCGACGTCGCAATCGACGGTGAGGACAACACGCTGCACGAGATCGAGGCGGCCGGCATCCCGACCGGCCCCGAGAACCCCTACGGCAACGCGTTTACCTGGACGAACACGCAGCTCACGAGCGAGCTCGAGGCGCAGCGGATCGCGAACGGGCTCGCCTCGCGCGTGTGGGAGGTCCGCTCGGCGCACCGCACGAACTACGTCGGCAAGCCGACCGCGTACTGGCTCATTCCCGAGGGCAAGATGCTGCTCGCCGCGCAGCCGGAGGCGACCGTGCACGGCCGCGCGGCGTTCGCGACGAAGCACCTCTGGGGCACCCAGTACGACGCCGAGGAGCTGTACCCTGCTGGCTTCGCCCCGAACTCGCGGCAGCCGGGCGACGGCCTGCCGGCGTGGACGGCGGCCGACCGCTCGCTCGACGGCGAGGACATTGTGCTCTGGCACTCCTTCGGCCCGACGCACATTCCGCGCACCGAGGACTGGCCGATCATGCCCGTCGACTACTCGGGCTTCTGGTTTAAGCCGCACGGCTTCCTCGACCAGAACCCCGCGATGAACCTCCCGGCCGACGCCCGCGCGAGCGCCTCGTGCGCATCGGGCACTTCGGGCGACAGCGCCGGCGGGTGTTGCGCGGCCGGCGGCTGCGGCTGCTGCGCCGGAGACGCCTGCCGCTGCGGTGGCGCGAACTGCAGCTGCGGCAAGCAGCTCGGCTGATCCGCCCACACCCAGATCACATCATCTACAGGTGCCCCGCATAGCCTGGGGCCGAACACGAATCTTTTCGAAGAGGAGCAATCAATGAGCTACGACACCCTACTCGCCGCCGTCACCGCGCCAGCAGGAACAACCGGAGAGCACACCCGCGAGGTCTGTGACCCCGCCACCGGCGAGCTCATCGGCGTCGCCCCGGTACAGGATGTCGCGGCGCTCGAGGCCGCCATCGACCGCGCCGAGGCCGCCCAGAAGGCGTGGGCGGCGCTGCCTGAGGCGAAGCGCTCGGAGTACCTGAACCTCGCCGCCGACGCGATCGAGGCGCATGCCGAACCGCTTGCCGAGCTGCTGTCGCGCGAGCAGGGCAAGCCGCTCAACGGCCCGAACGCCCGCTTCGAGGTCGGCGGCTGCGTCGCCTGGACCCGCGCCGCGGCAGCCACCCCGCTCGCACCAGAGGTTGTCGTCGACGACGAGTCTGGCTACGCCGAGATGCACTATCGCCCGATCGGTGTCGTCGGCGCGATCTCGCCGTGGAACTGGCCGATGATGATCTCGATCTGGCAGATCGCGCCGTCGCTGCGCATGGGCAACACGGTCGTCATCAAACCCGCCGAAACGACGACACTGTCCGTGCTCGCGCTCGTGCAGGTCATGAACACGGTGCTCCCCGAGGGCGTGCTGAACATCGTGCCGGGACCCGGCCGCTCGGTCGGTGACGCACTCGCTCGCAGCCCGAAGATCGGCAAGATCATGTTCACGGGATCGACGAAGGTCGGTAAGGGCATCGTCGAGGCATCCGTACCGAACCTCACCCGGCTCACGCTCGAGCTCGGCGGCAACGACGCGGGCATCGTGCTCCCCGACGCCGACCCGCAGGCGATCGCGAACGATCTGTTCTGGGGCGCGTTCATCAACACCGGCCAGACGTGCGCGGCGCTCAAGCGGCTGTACGTGCACGACTCCATCTACGACGCGGTCGTCGAGGAGCTCGCGAAGGTCGCCGAGGCCACCCCGATGGGGGTCGGGCTCGACGAGCAGAACCTGCTGGGCCCCCTGCAGAACCAGGCCCAGTTCGATGTGGTGGATCGCCTGGTCGAGTCGGCGAAGGCCTCGGGCGCGCGCGTCGTGACCGGCGGCACCCCCGACCGCGAGGCCGTCGGGTTCTTCTACCCTGCGACGCTCATTGCCGACATCGACCCGCACCAGGAGCTCGTGCTCGAGGAGCAGTTCGGCCCGGCCCTGCCGATCATCCGCTACTCCGACGTCGACGAGGCGGTGCGGCTCGCGAACGAGGTCGAGGTCGGTCTCGGCTCGTCGGTGTGGTCGAGCGACCGCGCGAAGGCCCTCGAGGTCGCCGCGCGGCTCGAGGCCGGCACGACGTGGATCAACTCGCATGGCGGCCTGCACCCCATGATTCCGTTCGGCGGGATCAAGCAGTCGGGGTACGGCCGCGAGTTCGGCGTCGAGGGCCTCAAGGCGGTCGCGAACCAGCACGTCATCAGCGGCTAGCTCCGGCTGCGACGCGGCAGCCCTGAAAAGCGGCAGCACAGCACGCAGCAGCTCAGCGCACACACGGGAGCCCCCGCGGTGATCCACTCACCGCGGGGGCTCCCGTGCGTTACGGGGCAGGAAATTAGCCCGCGAGCTCCGCCTTCTTTCGCAGGCGCAGCGCGTGCAGCAGCGGCTCGGTGTAGCCGTTCGGCTGCGTCGCACCGTCAAGAATGAGCCTGCGGGCCGCCTCGTATGCGGTGCCGGTGCCACCGGCGAGCGGCTCGTAGGTCGCGTCTGCAGCGTTCTGCCGGTCCACGATGACCGCGCACTTTGCGAGCGCCGCGTCGATCTCGGCCTCAGTGATGACGCCGTGCATGAGCCAGTTCGCGAGCAGCTGGCTCGAGATGCGCAAGGTGGCGCGATCCTCCATGAGTCCGACATCGTGGATATCGGGCACCTTCGAGCAGCCGACGCCCTGATCCACCCACCGCACCACGTAGCCGAGGATCGACTGCACGTTGTTCTCGACCTCGGTCGCAACGACCTCGGGGGTGAGCGAGCCTTCGGTCGCGAGCGGGATCGTGAGCAGCGTGCCGAGGCTGTCGGCGGCAAGCTCGGGCAGCCCCCGGCGCGCGGCGAAGGCGTCGACCTGGTGGTAGTGCAGCGCGTGCAGCGTTGCGGCAGTCGGCGACGGCACCCACGCGGTCGAGGCACCAGCGCGGACGTGCCCGATCTTCTGCTCGAGCATCGCGGCCATGAGGTCGGGCATCGCCCACATCCCCTTGCCGATCTGCGCGCGGCCGTCGAGGCCGCTCGCGACGCCGATCGCGACGTTGCGCGCCTCGTAGGTCGGCAGCCACGGCTGCTCGCGGATCGCCCCCTTCGGGAGCATCGCGCCCGCGCGCATCGAGGTGTGGATCTCGTCGCCCGTGCGATCAAGGAAGCCCGTGTTGATGAACACGACGCGGTCGCGTGCGGCGTTGATGCACGCGGCGAGGTTTGCAGACGTGCGGCGCTCCTCGTCCATAATGCCGATCTTCAGCGTGTTCGCGGGGAGATCGAGCAGCGCCTCGACGCGCGCGAACAGCTTCGCCGCGAAGGCAACCTCGGCAGAGCCGTGCATCTTGGGCTTCACGATGTACATCGATCCCTCGCGCGAGTTGCGGCCCTGCGCGGCGCCGCGCAGCTCGGCGAGCGAGCCAACTGCGGTCATGATCGCGTCGAGGATTCCCTCGAACACCTCTGCCCCGTTCGCGTCGTGCACTGCGGGCGTGCGCATGAGGTGGCCCACGTTGCGCACGAACAAGAGCGAGCGGCCGGGCAGCGTGAGCGTGTCGCCGTCGGGCGACGTGTACTCGCGGTCGGGGTTCGCCGCGCGGGTGAAGGTCTTGCCGCCCTTGGTGACCTGCTCCTCGAGCGTGCCGTCCATGAGGCCGCGCCAGTTGCGGTAGCCGAGCGCCTTATCGTCGGCGTCGACGGCCGCGACCGAGTCCTCGAGGTCCATGATCGTCGTGAGCGCCGACTCGAGCTCGATGTCGTTGATGCCCGCGGCGTCGGTCTGGCCGTTGGTGCCCGTGCGGTCGATCACGATGTCGATGTGCAGGCCGTTGTGCACGAGCAACACGCGATCGGGTGCCGCCGGAGCACCGCGGTAGCCGGCGAACGCAGCGGGGTCGGCAAGAGCGGTCGTCTCACCGTTCGTGAGCGATACCGCGAGCGCGCCGCCCTCGACCGTGTAGCCGGTCGCGTCGGTGTGCGAACCGCGGGCGAGCGGGGCGTGGGCGTCGAGGATCCTTCGGCCCTCAGCGATGACCTCCGCGCCGCGGGCCTGGTTGTAGCCCGTGCCCGGAGCAAGCTCGCCCTCGCGGGAGATCGCGTCGGTGCCGTAGAGGGCGTCGTACAGCGAGCCCCAGCGGGCGTTCACCGCGTTGAGCGCGAAGCGGGCGTTGAGGAGCGGCACGACGAGCTGTGGGCCGGCGAGCTCGGCGATCTCGCGGTCGACGTTCGCGGGATCGGCGTGCACTGCGTCAGGCTCTGGCTCGAGGTAGCCGATCTCTTCGAGGAATGCGCGGTAGTGCGCGGGATCCGGCTGGCCCGGCTGCTCCGCGTGATAGGCGTCGATCTGCTCCTGCAACGCATCGCGCCTCGCGAGCAGGGCCTCATTTTCGGGCGTGAGATCGCGCACGATGTCTGCGACGCCTCCCCAGAATTCGGCAGTGTCGCGCCCGTCGGCGGCGAGCGTCTGCTCCGCGAACTCGATGATGGGCTGGGCGACGGCGAGGCCTGCGCGGTCTTCGATGTGGGTCATGGGGAGGGATCCTTCGCTCGGAAATTCTGGTGGCCCGCACGAGCGGGTCACGATTCCCACTGTAGGGAACTGCCCTTGGTTTTGGAATGCTAGTTCCGTATTGTGGAATCATGAGCATTTCTCCCACCGCAGCAGAGGGCACTGTGCAGTCGGTCGCGCGCGCGTTTGCGCTCCTCGAGGCCATCGCGGAGGCGGGGTCGGAGCTCCCGCTCGCCGACCTCGCGGCCGCCACCGGCCTCGCCCAGCCCACCGCCCACCGCCTGCTGAAGACGCTGCAGGGCCTCGGCTATGCGCGCCAAACCGCCGCGCGCAGCTACGGGCTCGGCCCCGGCCTCATCGCGCTCGGAAACCGCGCAGCCCCCCAGCTCGCGGCGCGCGCGCAGCCGCTCCTCAACGAACTCGAAGAGCTCTCGCAGGAGACGGCAAACCTCGTGATCCTCGACGGCTCGATGGCGGTGTACGTCGCGCAGCAGCCCTCCCGGCACCAGATGCGCATGTTCACCGAGGTCGGCAGGCGCGTCCTCCCCCACTCCGCCGGCGCCGGGAAGGCGATGCTCGCCACACTCAGCGAGGCGCGCGTGCGGGAGATCGCCGAGCTCACGGGCCTCCCCCGCTTCACGGACACCACCATCACCTCAACCTCAGCGCTGCTCGCCGAACTGCGCGACACCCGGCGGCGCGGCTACGCGCTCGACGAGGGGGAACGCGAGGTGGGCGTGCGCTGTATCGCGGTGGCCGTGCCGGGCGCGGTGCCGCCTGCGGCGCTCTCGGTGTCAGGCCCGGCGGCCCGCATCACCGACGACATGATCCGCCGCATCGTCGAGGCGCTGCAGGGGGCCGCGGCACGGCTCGGGGCGGGCACCGCCTGAGCCGCGTGAGCCGTCTGAGCCGCGTGAGCCGCGTGAGCCGCCTGAGCCGCGTGGGCCGCCTGAGCCCCGTGGCCGACGGGTAGAGTCGATGAAACAGCAAGGCCCCGGACTCCTTACGGAGGCCGGGGCCTTGCTTGTTGCTGACGCTAATTACCAGCGGGGCTTGCGCTTGCCGTCGGCGCGGTCGCTTCCGCCGAAGCCACCGCGGTCATCACGGTTGCCGCCGTAGCCACCGGACCCACCGCGGTCGCTGCCGCCACGGTATCCACCGCGGTCGCCGCCGCGATCGTCACGGTTACCACCGTAGCCGCCCGATCCACCGCGGTCACTGCCGCCACGGTATCCACCGCGGTCGCCGCCACGATCGTCACGGTTGCCACCGTAGCCGCCCGAACCACCGCGGTCGCTGCCGCCACGGTACCCGCCGCGATCGCCACCGCGATCGTTCCGGTCGTACCCGCCGCGTCCGCCACGGTCGCCGCCGCGATCTCCACCGCGGTCGTAGCCGCCGCGGCCTGCGCCGCCGGTGTCAGGCTTGAGCTCGATGAGCTTGCCGCTGATGCGGGTTGCTGCGAGCGCCGACATCGTCGACTCCGAGAGGCCCTTAGGCAGCTCGACGAGCGAGAAGTCGTCGCGCACCTGGATGCGTCCGAAGTCACCGCGGGTGAGGCCACCCTCGTTCGCGATCGCGCCGATGATCTGGCCCGGCTGAATCTTCTGGCGACGCCCGACCTCGATGCGGTACATCTGCAGGTCGCTGCGCTGCTCGCGGGGCTCACGCTTCTCGCGGCCACCGCGATCGTCGCGCCCGCCACGGTCGCCGCTGTCCTCAAGGAAGCGGGTCGCCTGCTGGCGGTCGCGAGCAAACTTCTGGTCGTCGGCCTCGTCAAGCAGCAGCGGGGTCTTGCCCTGCGATACGACTGCGAGCGCAGCGGCGACGTCAGCTTCGGGAACATCATGGTGACGCACGTAGTGGTCGATGATGTCACGGAAGCGCTCAATGCGCTTGGTCTCGCCGAGCGCCGCGGTGATCGCGTCGTCGAAGCGGGTGAGACGCGTTGCGTTCACCTCGTCGATGCGGGGCAGCTGCATCTGCGTGAGCGTCTGCTTGGTCGCCTTCTCGATGGCACCGAGCATGCGGCGCTCGCGCGGCGTCACGAAGCTGATCGCGTCGCCCGAGCGGCCGGCGCGGCCGGTACGGCCGATGCGGTGCACGTACGACTCGGTATCGATCGGCAGGTCGTAGTTGACGACGTGGCTGATGCGCTCAACGTCGAGACCACGTGCGGCAACGTCGGTCGCGACGAGGATGTCGAGGGTGCCGTCCTTCAGTGCCTGCACGGTGCGCTCGCGCACGTTCTGCGGCACGTCGCCGTTGATCGCGGCTGCCGAGTAGCCACGAGCGCGCAGCTTCTCAGCGACCTGCTCGGAGTCACCGCGGGTGCGGGTGAAGACGATCATGCCGTCGAAGTCCTCGACCTCGAAGATGCGGGTGAGCGCATCGAGCTTCTGCATGTACGACACAACGAGGTAGCGCTGGGTGATGTTCGAGGAAGTCTGCGTCTTGCCCGCAATCTTCACCTCGCGGGGGTCGTTGAGGTACTGCTGCGAGATGCGGCGGATCTGGTTCGGCATGGTTGCCGAGAAGAGCGCGACCTGCTTGGTCTTCGGGGTGTCGGCGAGGATCGTCTCGACGTCTTCCGCGAAGCCCATCTTCAGCATTTCGTCGGCCTCGTCAAGCACGAGGTACTTGATCTGCGTGAGGTCGAGCGAGCCGCGCTTGAGGTGATCCATGATGCGCCCGGGGGTGCCCACGACGATGTCAACGCCGCGGCGAAGCGCCGAGAGCTGCTGGCCGTATGCCTGGCCGCCGTAGACGGGGAGGAGGTGCACCTCGGGAAGCTTCGAGGCAAAGCTCTCGAAAGCCTCACACACCTGGAGCGCGAGCTCACGGGTCGGCGCGAGCACGAGTGCCTGCGGGACACCCTGCCCCGGCACGATGCGCGAGAGGATCGGCAGCGCGAACGCCGCGGTCTTGCCGGTACCCGTCTGCGCGAGGCCGACAACGTCGCGCCCCTCGAGCAGGGTCGGGATCGTCGCAGCCTGAATGGCGGACGGGGTCTCGAACCCAACGGCGGTGATCGCCTCGAGCACCTTGGGCGCGAGGCCCAGGTCTGCAAAGGTCACGCGGTCAGCGTCGGGAGCCGGCTTCTCTGCAGCGGGCTCGGCCGCAGCAAGCTCGGTGGCAGCAGGCTCAGCTGCTGCGGGCTCAGCCGCAGCGGCCTCGGCCGCGGGAGCTGAATCGTTAGATGAATCGGATGAAGTTTCGGGAGCAGTCACAGGAGCAGTCTCGGGAGTCGCTTCTGGCGTCTCAGTCTGCGCGTCAGCGGTTGCGGTCTCGGCAGCGATGGTTTCGTCTGCGGACTCGGGCGCGGGGTTCTCGGAAGAGGGCATCGTATCAGTCTACACCCTCGGGGTATACGCAAAGGAACATCAGCAAGCATTGATCCTGAGAGTCCTTTCACGCAGACTGGGTCCACCAGCCAACGCCCTGCCTGATCGCCCGAAAGGACCCTGTGACCTCAACACCCCTCCCCGCAGCCAACGGAGCACCCTCGGGCAGGAAGGCCCGAGACCTGGGCCTCCACATGGGATCGATGCCGAATGGTCCGCACAACGCCATCACTGATGTGGCGGGAGTACGGGTCGGGCACACCACCCTCATTTCTGGCGATGGCCCACTCGTGCAGGGCTCAGGCCCCGTGCGCACCGGCGTCACCGTCGTCATCCCCGGCGAGGAGCCCTGGAGGCAGCCACTCTTTGCGGCTCCGCACCGGCTCAATGGCAACGGTGAAATGACCGGCCTCGAGCTCATCCGAGAGTCCGGCCAGCTCACGAGTTACATCGGGCTCACGAACACCCACAGTGTCGGAGTGGTGCGCGACGCTCTTGTCGCCCACGAGGTGGGGCTGCAGCCAGCGGGGAAAGAGTATTGGTCACTGCCAGTGGTCGCCGAGACGTGGGATGGCGCCCTCAACGACCTCAACGGCTTCCACGTGAAGCCCGAGCACGTCTTCGCGGCGATCGACAGCGCGCACGGCGGTCACGTCGCCGAGGGCAGCGTCGGGAGCGGCACGGGCATGGTCGCCCACGGCTTCAAGGGCGGCATCGGCACGGCCTCCCGCGTGGTGAATACACACGACGGCGGCTTTACCGTCGGAGTCTTGGTGCAGGCGAATCACGGACGCCGCGACAGGTTCTCCATCGACGGCACACTCATCGGCCCACGCATCACGCTCCCGAGCGACGCGGAGACCGGCGGCTCGGAGGTTCCCGACGCGCGGTTCGCCACGGGATTCCCCGAGGGCAGCGGGTCAATCATCGTGATCGTCGCGACCGACGCCCCACTCCTCCCGCATCAGTGCGCCCGGCTCGCGCAGCGCGCCACACTCGGCATTGCCAGGCTTGGTGGAGCTGGCGAGAACGGGAGCGGGGACCTCGCCCTGTGCTTCTCGACCGGCGGTGGCATCCCGCCGACTTTCAGCGGCAGCGCTGCTCCCGTCACCTACCCCGTCACAGCATTGAGCAACGACCGCATCGATCCGCTGTTCTACGCCGCGATCGAAGCCACCGAGGAGGCCATCGTGAATGCGATGCTCGCTTCAGACACGATGGTCGGGATCAATGGCGCGATCCGCTACGCGCTTCCTCACGATCAGGTACGCCACTTACTCGGCATCACCGAGACACGCTAGCGCACGCCCAGTCGGATCGTATACGATCTGATGAGGCGATCGAGCGCGCGCCCCGCGTGGACACTGCGCGCCTCGCCAGATCCCCGATCCACACCCCCAACGAAGCGGAGGCCACGTGCTCGACCCCTCTCAGATCGCATCCATAGCCGAAGAACTCGTGCAGGCCGACCGCGACCGCGCGGTGCTGCCGAAGCTCACCTCACGGTTCCCTGACATGGTCATTGAAGACTCGTACGCGATCCAGAAAGAGTGGTCGGATCGCCGCATCGCGAACGGCGCGCGCCTCGTGGGCCACAAGATCGGGCTTACCTCGAAGGTGATGCAGGTCGCAACCGGCATCTCCGAGCCCGACTATGGAGTCATCCACGACGACATGGTGTTCGAATCGGGCGCGACACTCGAGTTCGATAGGTTCTCGAACGTGCGCGTCGAGGTCGAGCTCGCCTTCGTACTGTCGAAGCCGCTTGCCGGGCCCAACGTGTCGATCTTCGACGTGCTCGACGCGACGGCGTACGTGGTGCCAGCGCTCGAGATCCTCAACTCCCACCTCGAGCTCGAGGGCCGCACGATCGTCGACACGATCAGCGACAACGCCGCCATGGGCGCGATGGTGCTTGGGGGCCGGCCCGTGAAGGTCGACGCGGTCGACCTCAGCTGGGTGCCCGCATTGCTGTATCGCAACCAGACCATTGAAGATTCCGGCGTCGCCGGGGCCGTTCTCGGCCACCCGGCGCTCGGTGTCGCCTGGCTCGCGAACAAGCTCGCGCAGCACGGCCAGTCACTCGAGGCGGGCGAGATTATCCTCGCGGGGTCATTCACGAAGCCAATGTGGGTGGAGCGTGGCGACACGATCCACGCCGACTACAACGAGCTGGGGTCAGTCACATGCCAATTCGTCTAGAGCTTCCGCCGACCTTCCGCGAGCGCCTCGCCGCGGCCGACCGCCCACTGATCGGCCTGTGGGCCTCCGCTGGCAGTTCAGTCACCGCCGAAATCGTGGCCGGCAGCGGCTGCGACTGGGTACTGCTCGACGCCGAACACTCCCCAAACGGTCTCGAGTCGCTGCTCGCGCAGCTCCACGCGATGAGCGCGTACCCGGTGGCGCCGCTCGTGCGGGCACCGTCAGGCGACACCGTCACCATTAAGCAGTACCTCGACATCGGCGTGCAGAACCTCCTCGTGCCGATGGTGGACTCCGCCGAGCAGGCCACGGAGATCGTCCGCGCAACGCGCTACGCCCCCGAGGGTGTCCGTGGCGTCGGGTCGGCGCTCGCCCGCTCAGCCCGCTGGAATCGGGTGGAGAACTATCTCGCTCGCGCCAACGAGACCATCAGCCTGACCGTGCAGATCGAGAGCGCGGCGGCGGTGAGTGATGTTTCGCGGATCCTCGCCGTTGACGGTGTCGACGCAATCTTCGTCGGCCCCTCTGACCTGTCTGCGTCGATGGGGCTGCTCGGGCAGCAGTCGCACCCCGCGGTCATCGATGCGGTGCTCCACGTCATCTCGGCGGCGCGTGCCGCTGGGAAGCCTGTTGGCGTGAACGCGTTCGCGCCCGAGCAGGCCGAGCGCTACATCGAGGCAGGCGCGAACTTCGTGGCGGTGGGCGCCGATGTCGCGATCCTCGCCCGCGCGACCGAGGCCCTCGTGGATCAGTTCATCCCGCAGCACACTGCGGACCAGCCCACCCCCCGCGCAAGCTACTAGCCCCGGCGAAGCCCTGCCGCGCCGCACCCCGCACCCCGTGCCCTGCGCCCTGTGCCCTGTGCTGCACCCCGCGCTGCACCCCGTGCCGCCCCCTGTGCTGCACCCCGCGCTGCTCACCAGCCATGCTTTCAGTGAGGTCATGGCTTTTGTACCGCCGGGAAGCCATGACCTCGCTGAGTCGCCATGACCTGAGCGGCGGGCGGGCTGGCTGGCTGGGGGCGGGCGGGCTGGCGGGCGGGCTAGCCCAGCGAAGGCACAGGATCCACACTTCCCATCGCCCGATGGATCGTATACGATATGAAATACAAAGAAGAGACGAGGTAGTCATGACGCACGGTAGCGAACCCACATTCGGAATCGACACCCCCGGCAAGATCATTGCTGTCCACCTGAACTATCCCTCGCGCATCAACCAGCGCGGCCGCACCCCGGAGTTCCCCTCCTACTTCTTCAAGCCGGCCTCCTCGCTGGCACCGACCGGCGGCACCGTTGAGCGCCCCGCCGGCACCGAGCTCCTCGCGTTCGAGGGCGAGATCGCCCTCGTCATCGGCGAAGAGGCACGCTGGGTCTCCCCGGAGGACGGCTGGGACTACGTCTCGCAGGTCACCGCAGCAAACGACCTCGGCCTCTACGACCTCCGCGCGGCCGACAAGGGCTCGAACGTGCGCAACAAGGGCGGCGACGGCTTCACCCCGATCGGCCCGGCGACGATCCCGACCGAGGGCATCGGCGAGGGCGACTGGCGCGTGCGCACCTGGGTAAACGGCGAACTCGTGCAAGAAGACACGAGCGACACGCTCAAGTTCCCCTTCGGCCAGCTCGTCGCTGACCTCTCGCAGCACATGACGCTCGAGCCAGGCGACGTGATCCTCACCGGCACCCCCGCGGGATCCTCCGTGGTGCTCCCCGGCGACGTGATCGAGGTCGAGGTCGACGCGCCGAACGTCGAGGGCGCACCGACCACGGGCCGCCTCGTCACGACGGTCACGCAGGGCGAGACCGAGTTCGGTGACTACGGCAACACCCCGACGCTGAGCGAAGCGCAGCAGGTCGAGGCGTGGGGCAGCGAGCAGGATCTCGCCGCGGCACGCGCGGCGGGCCATGCGACGGACCTCGCAACCGAAGCAGCAGACGCAGCCGCAGCGGGAACTGCCGCAGCGACCGCCGGCCCCCTCACCGACGAAATCCGCGAGCAGCTCGCGGGGGTCGCCGTCGCGACAGTCTCAGCGGCCCTGCGCAAGCGCGGCTACACCGAGATCTTCATCGACGGCGTGTACCCGAACCACGAGGGCGACGCGATCCTCGGTACCGCGAAGACGCTGCGGTTCATCCCGTTCCGCCCTGACCTGTTCAAGGAGCACGCGGGCGGCTTCAACGCGCAGAAGCGCGCGTTCGACACCGTGAACCCGGGCGAGATCCTCGTCGTTGAGGCGCGCGGCGTCCCCTCGACCGGCACTGTCGGCGACGTGCTCGCGCTGCGTGCGCAGGTGCGCGGGGCGGCAGGCGTCGTCACCGACGGCGGCGTGCGCGACTTCGCGGCCGTGCAGCAGTTCGACATCCCCGTCTTCTCGCAGGGCGCGCACCCGAGCGTGCTCGGCCGCCGCCACGTGCCGTGGGAGACCGACGTCACCATCGCGTGCGGCGGTGCCGCGGTGCAGCCGGGCGACATCATCATGGGCGACCGTGACGGCGTGATTGTGATCCCGCCGTTCCTGCTCGCCGAGGTCGCAGCCGAGGCGGCCGCGCAGGAGGTCGAGGATGGCTGGGTTGCGGATCGCGTTGCCGAAGGCCACGCCGTCGACGGCCTATTCCCGATGAACGCCGAGTGGCGCGCCCGCTACAACGCAGAGCTCGCGAGCGGGACTGCAGCAAGCACCGAGACCGGCAGGGCGTAACGGTGTCTGCAGAGTCGAAGTCGGAGCGGGCCTACCGCCTCATCAGGGGGCGGATCGACGCCGGCCAGTACATGCCCGGCCATCGCCTCGTGCTCGCACCGATCGCCTCCGAGCTCGATATGTCGGTGGTGCCGGTGCGCGAGGCGATCCGCCGCCTTGAGGCCGAGCAGCTCGTTACCTTCGAGCGCAACGTCGGCGCGCAGGTCTCGCTCGTGAAAGAGACCGAGTACCTGCACACGATGCAGACGCTCGCGCTCGTCGAGGGATCGGCGACGGGGCTCGCCGCCCCGTTCATCACGGCGGATCAGGTCGCCCGCGCCCGCGCGGTGAACGAGACGATGCGGGAGTCGCTCTCGGCGTTCGACCCGCAGCGCTTCACGGAGCTCAACCTCGAGTTCCACAGCGTGCTCTTCGAGACGTGCCCGAACCCGCACATTCTCGACCTCGTGCACCGCGGTTGGAGCCGCATGAAGGTGCTCCGCAACTCCTCGTTCAGCTTCGTGCCGGGCCGCGCGAGCGAGTCGGTCGAGGAGCACGAGCGGATCCTCACCCTCATCGAGCAGGGCGCGTCCCCGCTCGACATCGAACTCGCCGCCCGCGAGCACCGCACGAAGACCCTCGACGCCGTGCTCGCGCACACCGACGAGCAGAAGCACCCGGCCTCGGCCGCGTAGCTCCCCTCACAGACCCACACATCAGCCAGATTCAAGCACCCAGACCAACGGAGGCGACAGCATGACTCAGAACATTCCCGCAGGCATTCCCGACAAGATCCGCCACTTCATCGACGGCAAGTTCGTCGACTCGGTCGGCGGCGAGGAGTTCGACGTCCTCGATCCCGTCACGAACGAGACCTACATCCGCGCGTCTGCCGGCCAGCAGGCCGACATTGATCTCGCGGTCGCTGCGGCCCGCCGCGCCTTCACCGACGGCCCGTGGCCGAAGATGGTGCCGCGCGAGCGCTCGCGCATCCTGCACAAGATCGCCGACATCGTCGAGTCGCGTGACGCGCAGCTCGCCGAGCTCGAGAGCTTCGACTCGGGCCTGCCGATCACGCAGGCAAAGGGCCAGGCACGCCGCGCGGCCGAGAACTTCCGCTTCTTCGCCGACCTCATCGTCGCGCAGCACGACGACACCTTCAAGGTGCCCGGCCGCCAGATCAACTACGTGAACCGCAAGCCGATCGGCGTCGCGGGCCTCATCACGCCGTGGAACACGCCGTTCATGCTCGAGTCGTGGAAGCTTGGCCCCGCGCTCGCGACCGGCAACACCGTCGTGCTCAAGCCCGCCGAGTTCACGCCGCTGTCGGCGTCGCTCTGGGGCGAGATCTTCCGCGAGGCCGGCGTGCCCGACGGCGTCTTCAACCTCGTGAACGGACTCGGCGAGGAGGCTGGCGACGCGCTCGTCAAGCACCCCGAGGTGCCGCTCATCTCGTTCACGGGTGAGTCGAGCACCGGCTCGCTCATCTTCGGCAACGCGGCCCCGTACCTCAAGGGCCTCTCGATGGAGCTTGGCGGAAAGAGCCCGGCGGTCGTGTTCGCGGATGCGGATCTCGAATCGGCCCTCGACGCCACCGTGTTCGGCGTGTTTAGCCTGAACGGCGAGCGTTGCACCGCCGGCAGCCGCATCCTCGTCGAGCGTTCGATCTACGACGAGTTCGTCGAGCGCTACGCCGAGCGCGCGAAGAACGTTGTTGTCGGCCTGCCGTCTGACCCCGCAACCGAGGTCGGCGCGCTCGTGCACCCCGAGCACTACGCGAAGGTGATGAGCTACGTCGAGATCGGCAAGACCGAGGGCCGCCTCGTCGCTGGCGGCGGCCGCCCCGAGGGCTTCCCCGTCGGCAACTTCGTCTCCCCGACCGTGTTCGCTGACGTCGCGCCCGACGCGCGCATCTTCCAGGAGGAGATCTTCGGGCCGGTCGTCGCGATCACCCCGTTCGACACCGACGAGGAGGCACTCGAGCTCGCGAACAACACGAAGTACGGCCTCGCCGCCTACATCTGGACCTCGGATCTCAAGCGCGCCCACAACTTCTCCCAGTCAGTCGAGGCCGGCATGGTCTGGCTGAACTCGAACAACGTGCGCGACCTGCGCACCCCGTTCGGCGGCGTGAAGGCATCGGGTCTCGGCCACGAAGGCGGCTACCGCTCGATCGATTTCTACACCGACCAGCAGGCCGTGCACATCACGCTCAACGAGGCGCACTCGCCGAAGTTCGGCGCGGGCCCCAGCAAGTAACGGCTCACAGCCAACACCAACAGATTCCGGCTGGCGCGCTCCGCGGCGAGCGCGCCAACCGGCCATCAGAAAGGACAACGCATGTCTGAACTCAAGGGTCGCGAGAAGACCTCCTCCGGCTTCTACGTCACCAAAGAAGCCCCGATCGTGACCGACAACCCGGTCCCCACCCCCTCGGTTCCCGCGCCGGATATTCTCCGCTGCGCATACATGGAGCTCGTCGTCACCGACCTCGCGAAGTCGCGCGAGTTCTACGTCGACGTGCTCGGCCTCACCGTCACCGAGGAAGACGAGAACACGATCTACCTCCGCTCGCTCGAGGAGTTCATTCACCACAACCTCGTGCTCCGCAAGGGCGACGTCGCCGCGGTCGCCGCGTTCTCGTACCGCGTGCGCAGCCCCGAAGAGCTCGACAAGGCCGTCGCCTTCTACGAGGAGCTCGGCTGCCGCGTTGAGCGTCGCAAGGAAGGCTTTACGAAGGGCATCGGCGATTCGGTGCGCGTCGAGGATCCGCTCGGCTTCCCCTACGAGTTCTTCTACGACGTCGAGCACGTCGAGCGGCTCTCGTGGCGCTACGACCTGCACACGCCTGGCGCGCTCGTGCGGCTCGACCACTTCAACCAGATCACGCCCGACGTGCCGCGCGCGGTGAAGTTCATGCAGGATCTCGGCTTCCGCGTCACCGAGGACATCCAGGACGAGGAGGGCACCGTCTACGCCGCGTGGATGCGCCGCAAGCCGACCGTCCACGACACCGCGATGACCGGCGGCGACGGCCCCCGCATGCACCACGTCGCGTTCTCGACCCACGAGAAGCACAACATCCTCGCGATCTGCGACAAGCTCGGCGCGCTCCGCATGTCCGACCGCATCGAGCGCGGCCCGGGCCGCCACGGCGTCTCGAACGCGTTCTACCTGTACATCCTCGATCCCGACGGCCACCGTGTCGAGATCTACACGCAGGATTACTACACGGGCGACCCCGACAACCCCGTCGTCACGTGGGACGTGCACGACAACCAGCGCCGCGACTGGTGGGGCAACCCCGTCGTGCCGTCGTGGTACACCGAGGGCTCGCTCGTGCTCGATCTCGACGGCAAGCCGCGCGAGGTCGTCGCCCGCACCGACGCCAGCGAGATGGCAGTGACCATCGGCGCCGACGGCTTCTCGTACACGCGTGACGACGAGGGCGAGAAGGGCTTCAAGCTCGGCAACACGCTGTAATTACGCGGTGGATCGGGGCCGGGGCGCACACGCGCCCCGGCCCATTCCTGTCTCCAGACGACGGGCTCGCAGGTGTACCTACCCGTGGCGGGCGTGGGATGCGGTGACAGGAGATCAGGCGAGCATAGATCCAAGCATCAGTGACATCGCCCCCGCTTCCACGGCAGCGACCCGTCGTCCTTCTCGGAGTGCGGCGACTGCGACTCCCCCGAGCGCTACCACGAGCACGACGACGGCCGCTACCAGCCAGCCTGCGGGTGGCGTTCCGCCGTGGTGGTGAACAACCTCGCCGATTCCTGACTCGGCTCCCGCATTCATGGCGGCGACACCCGAGGCGGCGATCTCAGCCCCACGAGTGAACGGTGGAGCCGTCCGAAGTAGCATGAGCGCCGCCATCGCCGGATACGCGATAGCGCACAGAACCCCCTGCGCCCGGTCACTCGAGAGTTCCGGCCCGCCGGCCCCAGCACCAGTGTCGACCTGCGCCGGCCGCAACGATGCCCCGACCAGCAGGCTTCCCCCGATGAGGAGTGCGGCCCAGATCACAGGGGATACGAGCAGGGTGATCCCATGATCAAGCATCGCCATGAACATCACCGACGCAGCGACGATCTGCAACGGGCTGCGCGACCGTGCGGCGCACCACACACACAGTGCGGCGGCCGCGACCATCACTGTCGCTGCGAGCATCATTTCACCCTACGGAGCTTGCGTGCAGATTCGATGCCGCGCGGGCGAGGCATGCGCCCAGAGACATGCACTATGCGCCCCCAGCAGACTCACCGTCACGTGACCTGGGAAGTCTGCACTGCGAGTCATGGGCCGTGCGCTGGCTACACAGCCGAGGCCTACCTCCACGCTGTGCAGCTTCTTAGACTCTGTTTCGACGCGCTCAACGGGACCCCGAATGGCGCACCGGCAACGACGCCACGAGAGGACTCACGCACATGAGCGAATCACCGCATTCCGCGCACCCGACAGACCCTGGCCTGAGCCGCCGCACCCTGGGGGCGCCGGCAATCACGTTCATGATCATCGCGGCGTCCGCCCCGCTCACGGTCATCGCGGGCGGTGTCACCACATCGTTCGCGGTGACCGGCTCGCTCGGGGTGCCGCTCGGCTTCCTCGTGATCGCCGTGATCCTCACCGTGTTCGCGGTCGGCTACACGGCCATGGGCCGCCACATCACGAACGCGGGCGCCTTCTACGCGTACATTTCGCAGGGCCTCGGCCGTGCGGCGGGAGTCGGTGCCGCCCTCATCGCGCTCGTCGCGTACAACGCGATGCAGATCGGCATCTTTGGGCTGTTCGGGTTTCAGCTGTCGATGTTCCTCGAGACGAAGTTCGGCATCAGCACGCCGTGGTGGGCGTGGATCATCGGCGGCATTGCCCTCGTCGGCGTGCTCGGCATGAACAAGATCGACGTCTCGGCGAAGGTGCTCGGAGTACTTGTCGCCCTCGAGTTCCTCGTGGTCATCGTCTTCGACGTGTACGCGATCGCCGCCGCACCTGAGGGCGTGACAACGGCGACGCTAAACCCCGCGGAGCTCTTCGGCCCGTCGCTCGGCATCGTGCTTGTCTTCGGTGTCGCCGCGTTCATGGGGTTCGAGGGCGCTGCGATCTACGGCGAGGAGGCGAAGGATCCGAAGCGCACCGTGCCGCGGGCAACCTACGCGGCGGTTGCAATCATCGGCCTGTTCTACGCATTCAGCGCCTGGGCGTTCTCGGTCGGCGTCGGCCCCTCGAACATCGTCGCGGCCTCGCAGGAATCGGGGCCCGACCTCATGTTCGTGTTCATGTCAGACCATGTGAGCGTGCTGTTCGTGGACATCATGAACATCCTGTTCCTCACGAGCCTGTTTGCTGCGCTCCAGTCGTTCCACAACGCGGTCGCGCGCTACTTCTTCTCGCTCGGGCGCGAGGGTGTGCTGCCGACCTGGTTCGCCCGCACTGGCCCCTCGGGGGCGCCCTGGGCTGGCTCGATCGCGCAGACCGTCATCGCACTCCTCGTCACCATCGGGTTCGCGCTCGCGGGCGACGCTTTCGGGGGTGCCGAGGCGCTCGGCGAGCAGAGCTTCCTGTACCCGGTGCTCACGATGTTCACCTGGCTCACGAACACCGGCGCGATGGCGCTCGTGATGCTCATGGCGGTGATCGCGGCGGCCGTGATCGGGTTCTTTGCGAAGGATCGCCGAGGCCTCGGCGTCTGGCCCACGCTCATCGCTCCCCTGGTTTCTGGGCTGCTGCTCGCCTGGGTGTTCGTGATGATCATCGCGAACTTCCACGTGCAAATGGGCCAGGAGTCGCCGGAGGCGAGCACCTACGTGCTGCCGATCATCGTCGCGCTCGCCGGCATCATCGGCGTGGTGTGGGGGCTCGTGCTGCGCGCCAAGCGGCCCGCAATCTACGAGCGGATCGGCCGCGGAACCGAGCCAGGCGCGTACGGCACGCAGCTTGTCGACGTCGTGGACGCTGGCGAGGCGTAGCCGCAGCTGGGCACCCGCGTCCGGGGTTCCGGACACCCGCGAGCCGGGGAGCGTTGTTTCGCTCCCCGGCTCGCGGTGTGATGGAGTCACCTGATCGAAAGGATCCATGATGGCTCTCCCCGGTGCACGCCCCGTCCGCGCCCCTCGCGGCACGGAGATCTCAGCGAAGAGCTGGCAGACCGAAGCCCCGCTGCGCATGCTCATGAACAACCTCGACCCGGAGGTCGCCGAGCGGCCCGACGACCTCGTCGTCTACGGCGGCACCGGCCGCGCGGCCCGCTCGTGGGAGGCGTTCGACGCGATCGTCGACACGCTCCGCGACCTTGAGGACGACGAGACGCTGCTCGTGCAGTCGGGCAAGCCCGTCGGGGTTTTCCGCACGAACACATGGGCACCGCGCGTGCTCCTCGCAAACTCGAACCTCGTCGGCGACTGGGCGACGTGGCCCGAGTTTCGTAAGCTCGAGGCCGAGGGCCTCATGATGTACGGCCAGATGACCGCGGGCTCGTGGATCTACATCGGCACACAGGGCATTCTGCAGGGCACCTACGAGACCTTCGCCGCAGCGGGCCGGAAGCTCATCAGCCAGGGCCGCG
Organism: Leucobacter sp. BZR 635; assembly: GCF_048061935.2. Classification (NCBI taxonomy): domain Bacteria; kingdom Bacillati; phylum Actinomycetota; class Actinomycetes; order Micrococcales; family Microbacteriaceae; genus Leucobacter; species Leucobacter sp. BZR 635. Next base: position 61,731 of record NZ_JBLUNZ020000017.1, read on the forward strand.
CCGCAGCGGTCGCGGGCAAGGGATCCCTCGCCGGCACCATCACCCTCACCGGCGGCTGCGGCGGCATGGGCGGCGCCCAGCCGCTCGCCGTCACCCTCAACGACGGCGCCTGCCTCGTCGTCGACGTCGATGAGACCCGGCTCGACCGCCGCGTCGGCAAGCGCTACCTCGACGAGGTCGCCACGAACCTCGACGACGCGCTCGCGACGCTGCAGCGCGCGAAAGACGAGCAGCGCGGCTGGTCCGTCGGCCTCGTCGGCAATGCCGCCGAGGTGTTCCCCGAAATCCTCCGCCGGCACCGCGCCGGCGAGATCACGGTAGATCTCGTGACCGACCAGACGAGCGCCCACGATCCCCTCTCGTACCTCCCGATCGGCTACGAGGCGAGCGAACTGCTCGCCCGCGCCGAGGCAGACCCCGAGGGTTTCACCCGCGACGCGCAGGCGTCGATGGCGCAGCACGTGCGCGCGATGGTCGAGTTTCAAGACGCAGGGGCCGAGGTCTTCGACTACGGCAACTCGATCCGCGACGAGGCACGCAAAGGCGGCTACGACCGCGCCTTCGAGTTCCCCGGATTCGTCCCGGCCTACATTCGACCGCTGTTCTCCGAGGGGCTCGGGCCGTTCCGCTGGGCGGCGCTCTCGGGCGACCCGGAAGACATTCGCGTGACAGACGCCGCGCTCAAGGACCTCTTCCCGGAGAACTCCCACCTCCACAACTGGCTCGACGCCGCAGCCGAGCGGGTCGAGTTCGAGGGCCTCCCCGCCCGCATCTGCTGGCTTGGCTACGGCGAACGCCACCAGGCGGGGCTGCTCTTCAACAGGCTCGTCGCCGAGGGCAAGGTGCAGGCCCCGATCGTCATCGGCCGCGACCACCTCGACGCAGGCTCCGTGGCCTCGCCGTACCGCGAGACCGAGGCGATGGCCGATGGCTCCGACGCGATCGCCGACTGGCCGCTGCTCAACGCCCTCACTGCGGCATCGTCTGGGGCGACCTGGGTGTCGATCCACCACGGCGGCGGCGTCGGGATCGGCCGCTCGATCCACACCGGTCAGGTGTCGGTCGCCGACGGCACGGAGCTCGCCGCCGAGAAGCTTGAGCGGCTGCTCACGAACGACCCGGGCATGGGCGTGATCCGGCACGTCGACGCGGGCTACCAGCGGGCGGCCGACGTCGCGAACGAGCGCGGTGTGCGCGTGCCGATGGAGCCGACCATTCGCAACACCGAGACAGCCTGGTAGGAACATATTCATGACGCGCACACTCCTCATCGACAACATCGGCGAGCTCACCACCAACGATGAGTCGCTCGGCGCGGGGCTCGGCGGTCGCCTCGCGGACGCCGCCGTCGTCATCGAGGGTGACCGCGTAGCCTGGGTCGGCCCCGCTTCGCAGGCCCCCGCGGCCGACGAACGCTTCGACGCCGCGGGCCGCGCGGTGCTGCCGGGGTGGGTCGACTCGCACACCCACATGGTGTTCGCTGGCGACCGCACGGCCGAGTTCGAGGCGCGCATGGCCGGTGAGTCGTATGCCGCGGGTGGCATCAACGTCACCGTGGAAGCCACCCGCGCCGCCACGGATGAGGCGCTGGCCGCGAACCTCGAACGGCTCGTCGCCGAGGCGCGGCGCGACGGCACCACCACGATGGAAACGAAGACCGGGTACGGACTCACCGTCGCCGACGAGCTACGCTCGGCGCGGGTCGCGGCACTCCACGCCGACGCCGTCACATTCCTCGGCGCGCATGTGGTTCCGGCGGGCGCGGATCCGGCCGACTACCTCGATCTCGTCACCGGCGAGATGCTCGACGCCGTCGCCCCGCACGTGAGCGCGGTCGACGTGTTTTGCGAGACCGGCGCGTTCGACGACGAACAGACCGCGCGCATCCTTTCGTCGGCCACGGCGAAGGGGCTCGCGACCCGCGTGCACGGCAACCAGCTCGGGCACGGCCCGGGCACGCGGCTCGCGGTCGAACACGGCTCCCTGAGCGTCGACCACCTCGGCTTCCTCACCGACGCAGACATCGAAGCGCTCGCGGGGTCGTGGGAGCACGGCCAGCGCGGCACTGCTGCGGGAGCGACCGGCACCGCCCGCGGCACCGTCGCTACCGTGCTCCCCGCCTGTGACCTGTCGACCCGCATGCCGCTCGCCCCGGCGCGGAAGCTGCTCGACGCGGGCGCCGTCGTCGCGATCGCCTCGAACTGCAACCCGGGCACCTCGTACACGAGCTCGATGAGTTTCTGTGTCGCGACCGCGGTGCTGCAGATGGGCCTCACGATTCAGGAGGCGGTGCGCGCGGCGACCCTGGGCGGCGCGATCGCGCTCGGCATGCACGAAGACGGGTGGGTGGATCCGCGCGGCGCGATCCAGCCCCGCGTCGGCGTCGTGTCCCCGGGCGCGCGCGCCGACCTGCAGCTCCTTGACGCACCCTCGGTCACGCACCTCGCCTACCGGCCGGGCATGCGGCTGACCGGTGCCGTGTGGCGGGCGGGATCGCGAGTCGGCTAGCCCCTGCATGGCTGCGCCGTCGCGCGGTAATCTGCCGGGCGAGTCCGGGCTGGCGCGCGCTGCGCAGATTGGGTAGCCCGCGCTAGCTAGCCCCGCGCGCGCCCGTGGATCCGCGTGGACAATAGCTCCGTGCTCTGACGCACCTCGGCGGCGATGCCCGCGTAACCGTCTTCGCCGAACGCGGCGTCGGGGAAGGTGATCGCGATGGCCGCGACGGGCCAGCCCCGGTGATCCAACACGGGGGCCGCCACCGACGAGAAGCCCTCGGTGACCGATCCCCGCTCGAGCGCGAAGCCGCGGGTGACGGTGTCGTCGAGCACCGTGCGCAGCTTGGAATAGCGGTCGATGCCATCGGGCGAGCTGGAGCGATGCGCGAAGGCCTGCGCGTTCGGGTAGAGCGCCCGCACCTGCGCGCGGGGCAGCGCCGCGAGGATCGCCCGCCCGCTCGCCGTCATGTGCATGGGCAGGCGCACGTCCACGTCGGTGACGAGGTGCGGAGCCCCCGGCGCGCGTTCCTCAATGACGTACAGCACGTCGCTGCCCGTCGGCACCGCGAGGTGTCCGCTTTCGCGGACCCGGTCGACGAGCGCGGCGAGCAGGGGCCTGCCGAGTCGGGCGAGCGGCTCCTGCCGCTCATAGGCCGAGCTCAGCTCGACGGCGGCGATCCCGAGCCCGTAGCGCTTCTCCTCGGGAAGGTGCATGACGAAGCCGTGGTCTTGCAGCGTGGCGAGCAGCTGGTAGACCGTGGAGCGGGGTAGCTCGAGCTGTGCGGCGATCATGCCGGCTTGGACCGGGCCGCGGGCGCGGGCGAGCAAGCTGAGGATTCGCAGCGTCTGGTCTGCGGCGGGTGCCTTGGGCTCACTCATGTCGGCAGCTTAGCGGGCGCGGCGGTGCCGGCCCCGGCTCGAGTTGGCAGTTGTTGTCGCTTCCGCGGGCGCGAAGCGACAACAACTGCCAACTCCGGAGCAGCTCCGGGGCAACTCGAGAGCGAGTCGGGCAACTCCGGGGCAACTCGGGAGCGAGGCCGGCAGCTCCGGGGCGAGGCGGGCCGGAGATACTCAACCGGATCCGACGCTCAACCGGCACCTCAGACGAGGCCGCCGCCGAGCGCGCGGTCCGCCGCGGCGAGCACCTGACCGCTCACGACGAAGCCGTGGGCGGCGTCGATCGTCGGCGACAGGAACGTGTCGGTCTCGGGTGCCGGGATCTCGGTGCGGAACAGCGCGTGCACCGCGGCCGTCGCGGGAGCGGGTGCGCCCGCCCCGTCGGCGGCTCGGAAGTCGAGGGCCCGCGTCGAGGTGAGCAGTTCTATAGACAGCACACGCGAGAGCCCGTCGATCGCGCGCCGCAGCTTGAGCGCTGCCGCCCACCCCATCGAGACGTGATCCTCCTGCATCGCCGACGACGGGATCGAGTCGACCGACGCGGGAACAGCGAGGCGCTTGAGCTCCGAGACGATACCGGCGGCCGTGTACTGGGCGATCATCAGCCCCGAGTCGAGGCCGGCGTCGGCCGCGAGGAACGGCGGCAGGCCGTGGTTGCGGGCGACGTCGAGGAAGCGGTCGGTGCGACGCTCGGAGATCGACGCCAGGTCCGCCACCGCGATCGCGAGGAAGTCGAGCACATACCCGATGGGTGCGCCGTGGAAGTTCCCGTTGGACTCGACGCGGCCGTCGGGCAGCACGACGGGGTTGTCGATCGCCGAGCCGAGCTCGACCGCGGCGACCCGCTCGGCGTGCGCCGCGGTGTCGCGGGCGGCACCGTGCACCTGGGGTGCGCAGCGCAGCGAGTACGCGTCCTGCACCCGGCTGAACTCGCCCTCGCGGGGTCGCTGCACGAGCTGCGAGTCGGCGAGCACCGCCGCCATGTTCGCGGCCGATACCCCCTGCCCGAGGTGCGGGCGGAGGGCGTGCAGCTCCGCCTGGAAGACGGCGTCGGTGCCAGTGAGCGCCTCGACGCTCGCGGCCGCAGCGAGGTCGGCGACCGTGAAGAGCCGCTCGAGGTCGGTGAGCGCGAGGCAGAGCATTCCGAGCATGCCGTCGGTGCCGTTGATGAGCGCGAGCCCCTCCTTCTCGGCGAGCACGACCGGCGAGATGCCTGCTGCGGCGAGCGCGCTGGCTGCGTCGATGGGTGCGGCGTGCGGATCCTCGCTCACGCGCACGTTGCCCTCCCCCATGAGCGTGAGCGCGCAGTGCGCGAGCGGGCTGAGGTCGCCCGAGCAGCCGAGCGAGCCGTACTCGTGCACGACGGGCGTGATGCCGGCGTTGAGGATCGCGGCGTAGGTTTCCGCGACGACCGGGCGCACGCCGGTGCGGCCGGTCGTGAGAGTCTGGAGGCGCAGCAGCATGAGCGCGCGCACGACCTCGCGGTCGACCTCGGTGCCGGTGCCGGCCGCGTGCGAGCGGATGAGGCTGCGCTGGAGCTGCTGCCGCTTCTCGACCGGGATCTGCACCTTGGCGAGCGCGCCGAAGCCGGTGGAGACGCCGTAGTGGGGGCGGGTATCGCTCGCGAGCTCGTCGATGACGGCGCGGCTGGCGGCGACCCGTTCGAGCGCTGCGGCGCTGATCTCGACGGTGGCGTTATGGCGTGCGACGGCGACGACGTCGGCGCGGCTGAGCGGGGCGTCGCCCAGGGTGACGATGAGGTTCGAAGTCATGCTTCGATCCCACCGCATCCGGGGCTCCGGCGGGGGCCGCAACCCCGCCCGCGTGTCCGGGATCCCGGACGAGCCCCGCTGGCGCGCCCTGTCGCGCCGCGAAGCACGTTGCTACCGTGCAGGTATGAGCACTCTCTCCCATGATCCGCTGTGGCCGCGCACGGGCGCGTGGCAGGATCTCGTCGCCGCCGGCACCGACAAAATTGATCTCGCGGTGATCGGGATCCCCACCGCCCAGACATCGCTCTCCCCCACGAACGCACACCTCACCCCCGCGGCCGTGCGCGAGGCGCTGCGCAGGTACTCGGGCCACGCGGTCGCGCCGGGCACGCCAGGCACAGGCCGCGGCTCCGAGGCTGAGCTCGTGCTCGACGAGGCGCTGCGGATCATCGACGCCGGCGATGTCGCCGACCCCGATAGTGAGCTCGGCGAGCTCGCCGCCGCAACCGCAGTCCGCGAGCTCGCGGCGCGCTCCGAGCTGGTCGTCGCGCTCGGCGGCGACAACGCCCTCACCGTGCCCGCAGCGCTCGGAGTTGCGGGCGACGCGCTGCCGCTCGCCGGCCTCATCACGCTCGACGCCCACCACGACCTGCGCGACGGGCGCTCGAACGGCTCGCCGGTGCGCCGGCTCGTCGAGGCGGGGCTCGACCCCAAGCGCATCGTGCAGATCGGCATCGCAGACTTCGCGAATTCCCGCGCCTACCGCGAGCGAGCCAAGGCGTGGGGCATCACGGTGATCCACCGCGACGAGCTCTTCGAAGGCCCGCTGCGGGAGATCGCGGCCGAGGCGCTCGCGGTCGCGGGTGCAGGCGGCGGGCCGATCCACGTGGATCTCGACGTCGACGTCTGCGACCGCTCGGTCGCGCCGGGCTGCCCGGCGTCGATTCCGGGCGGCATCCAGGCGCACGAGCTCAGGGCATTCGCCAGGGAATTCGCGGCGGATCCCCGCGTGCGCGGCATCGACATCGCCGAGGTCGATGCGACTGCGGACTCCCCTGACGGGCGCACCGTGCGGCTCGCGGCGCTCCTGGTGCTCGAGGCCGCGGCTGGCCTGGCCCAGCGGCTGGGACGCGGCTGATCGCAGTTGATCGCGGCTGGATCGCGGCTGGATCGCAGCGGCTCGCTACTAGCCACCCATGCTGCGTGCGTACCCCGACCAGGCCAGGATGACCACGAGAAATACGAGCAGCGGTGCGGCCACGAGAAGGCAGATCGCGGTCACCGCGGCAGCTCTGCGTTCATTGCGCACGAACGAGGCGACCGCGAGTGAAATGGTGAGCAGGGGCCCGGCGACCATGATGACCTGCCGCGCGACGTCTGCCGTCGCCCGCGTCGGGAACCCGTGTGACGCGGTGAGCACGAACAGCACAATCGCGCCGACCGCCACCGCGAGTGCAGCGCGACCGAGCTTCGGGGTCGCCCTCGGCGCTGGCGGCGGTGCTGCCTCGTTCATGCGGGCGAGCTGTTCCCAGCGCTGGTTCTGGTCCATGGCTTCAGTCTAAATTGCGTGCCATGCCGTGGCGGCTATTCCGCCCCGCCTCACAGGCGCCATTCGACCGGCGCAGCACCCTGCGCGGCGAGCGCATCGTTGGCCTGACTGAACGGGCGCGAGCCGAAGAAGCCGCGCGACGCCGAGAGCGGCGACGGGTGCGCGCTCTCGATGCGCACGGTGTCGCCGAGCAGCGGCGCGAGCGCCCGTGCGTCATTGCCCCAGAGGATCGCGACGAGCGGTCCACCCCGGGCCACCAGCGCGCGAATCGCGAGCTCGGTGAACGCCTCCCAGCCACGCCCGCGGTGGGATCCTGCCGCGCCAGCCCGCACCGTGAGCACCCGGTTGAGCAGCAGCACGCCTGCGTCGGCCCATGCCGAGAGATCACCCGTGCGCTCGGGGGTCGCCCAAAAGTTGTCGCTCGACCAGTCGTTGACGTCCGCCGACTCCCCCAGATCCGCGTCGAGCTCGGCGAATATGTTCTTCAGGCTGCGCGGCAGCGGGCGCACGTGAGCGGCGGTCGAGAACGACAGCCCGACGGCGTGGCCGGGGGTGGGGTACGGATCCTGCCCCACAATGAGCACCCGCGCCGTGGCCAGCGGCCGCTCGAACGCCCGCAACACGAGATCCGCGTCGGGCAGTACCTGTTCCCCCGCCGCACGCTCCGCGGCGAGAAACTCGTCGAGCCCCGCGAGCGCTTCCTCGAGCACGCCGGGGGTCGCAGACGCCGCGTCGGCTGCGGCGAGCGCCTCGCCCCAGTCGGGAGCGATGCGGCCGGAGGCGACGAGCGCCGCGAGCCCTGAGAGCCCCTGGCGCGAAGCCGGCCCCACGCTAGCCCCTCGCGGCGAGCGGGCCGCGGTGCGTGTGGAAGACGCTCGACTGCGCGACGGGGCGCAGCACGATGAGGTCCTGGTTCACGTGCGGCGGCTGCTCGAAGGCCCCGACGAGCACGCGCGCGACGTCTTCGGCGGTGAGCGGGGTGACGTTCGCGTAGGGCACCGCGGCGGCCTCCGCGTCGCCGCGCAGCCGGTTGAGGGTGAACTCCTCCGTGTGCACGAGGCCGGGTGCGAGCTCCATGACCCGGATCGGCTCGCCCGCGAGCTCGAGCCTGAGCACCTCGGTGACGGCGTGCGCCGCGTACTTCGCTGCGTTGTAGCCGCCGCCTCCCGGGTAGGAGGCGAGGCCGGCGGTCGAGGTGAGGTTGAGGATCGACGCCCAGCCGTGCCCGGCATCAACGCCGGCGCCGGCGCGGGCGGCCGAATCAGGGCCAGCACCAGCACCAGCACCGGCACCGGCACCGGCACCACTCTGGGTCGCCTCGCGCAGCACCGGGAGCAGCGCCGCGGTGACGTTGCGCAACCCGATGACGTTCACCTCGAACATCCGCCGCCAGTCCTCATTCAGCGCGGTCTCGACGGGGTCAGCCCCGAGCGCCCCGCCGGCGTTGTTCACGAGCCCGGAGGCTCCTCCCGTCGCCCGCACCTCCTCGGCCATGCGCGCGACCTCGGCCTCGTCGGTGACGTCGCACTGAATCACGTGCGCACCCGTCTCGGCCGCGAGCGCCTTGAGCTTGTCGAGTCGCCTGGCGACCGCGACGGTCTCCCAGCCGAGTTCGGCGAAGCGGCGCACCGTTGCGGCCCCGATGCCTGAGCTTGCTCCCGTTACGACTACTCGTTGCGTCATCGCCACTCCATTCCTCGCGCTCGTCGCGCGGTCCACCGCGCGTGCGGGCCGCTGCGGCCCCGTCTACATCGAGCCTAACGCGCAACATTACGGTTCGTGTCGGCCCCGATTGCGCGAAGGGGCCCCGCTTCCATACGCTCGTATCAACACCACACCGAACTCACACCGAGCATCGACCACAGAACGACCGGGAGCACACAATGACTGACAAGACCGCATGGGGCTTTGAGACCAAGCAGATCCACGCCGGCCAGGAGCCTGACCCGACGACCGGGTCGCGTGCGCTTCCGATCCACCAGACCACCGCGTACGTCTTCGAGAGCACCGAGCAGGCGGCAAGCCGCTTCTCGCTCGCCGAGTTCGGCCCGATCTACACGCGCATCACGAACCCGACGCAGGGCGTCGCAGAGGATCGCCTCGCGGCCCTCGAAGGCGGCACCGCGGCTCTCCTGCTCTCGAGCGGCCAGGCGGCTTCGACGTTCGCCGTGCTGAACATCGCGAACGCGGGCGACCACATCGTCTCCTCGGCTGCGATCTACGGCGGCACCTACAACCTCTTTAAGTACTCGCTCGCGAAGCTCGGCATCGAGGTCACGTTCGTTGAGGATCAGGACGATCCCGCAGCATGGCAGCGCGCGGTGCAGCCGAACACGAAGCTGTTCTTCGCTGAGTCGATCGCGAACCCGCGCACGAAGGTCCTCGACATCCGCGCCGTCGCTGACGTCGCGCACGAGAACAGCCTGCCGCTCATCATCGACAACACTGTCGCGAGCCCGTTCCTCATTCGCCCGTTCGAGCACGGCGCCGACATCGTCGTGCACTCGGTCACGAAGTTCCTCGGCGGCCACGGCACCACCCTCGGTGGCGCGATCATCGACGGCGGCACCTTCCCGTGGTCGCAGCACGTCGACAAGTTCCCCGGGCTCACCGAGCCCGATCCCTCCTACAACGGCGTGAGCTACACGGGTGCCGTCGGCGACGGCATCGCCTACGTCATCAAGGCGCGCGTGCAGCTGCTGCGCGACCTCGGCTCGGCGATCGCGCCGCAGAGCGCCTGGCAGCTGCTGCAGGGCGTCGAGACGCTGTCGCTGCGCATGGAGCGCCACACGCAGAACGCGCAGAACGTCGCCGAGTGGCTCGACCAGCACGCCGACGTCGCGAGCGTCTACTACGCGGGCCTGCCCACCGACCCGAGCTACGCCGCAGCCAACAAGTACGCCCCGAAGGGTGTCGGCGCGGTACTCTCGTTCGAGCTCAAGGGCGGCGTCGAGGCCGGCAAGGCGTTCGTAAACAGCCTCGAGCTGTTCAGCCACGTCGCGAACATCGGTGACGTCCGTTCGCTCGTGATCCACCCCGCTTCGACGACGCACTCGCAGCTCACCCCCGAGCAGCAGCTCTCGGGCGGCGTGACTCCGGGCCTCGTGCGCCTCTCGATCGGCCTCGAGTACATCGACGACATCAAGGCTGACCTCGAGGTGGGCTTTGCCGCCGCACGGGCGGTCGTTGCCGCGGCAGCGTAACCCCCTGAGTTCGGTGCGAGACGCCGCCGGGCCCGTTCATTCGAGGCCGGCGGCGTTCGTCATTTCTCTCCGAGCGCGGCGGCCCCGCGTAACATTCGCACGCGCAGCCGAGAAGCAGGCCACAATAGGGAGTTATGGATTGGCAGACTCCCGAGGACTCGTTCCCGACCGACTTCATCACCGACGCGCAGCTGCGCGCGCTCATGGGTCGGCCGCCGATCTCGGGCGGCTGGCGCGACGGGGATCCGGTCGGAAACCGCGAGTTCCTATCGCTCGGGGCCCTCACGACCGAGGCCGGCGAGGAGCTCCCGCATGTCAGGATGGCCTACGAGTCCTTCGGTGAGCTCAACGACAAGCGCGACAACGCGATCCTCGTCTTTCACGCGCTCACCGGCGACAGCCACCTCGTCGGGAGCGCGGGCCCCGGGCATCCGACCGACGGCTGGTGGAGCGAGATCGTCGGCCCGGGCCGCGCGCTCGACACCGATAAGTACTGCATTATTGCGCCAAACATCTTGGGCGGCTGCCAGGGCACGACCGGGCCAGGCTCGCTCTCGCCCGAGCACCGCGAGTGGGGCGCGACGTTCCCGTATCTCACGATCCGCGACCAGGTGGCCGCGGCAACCAGCTTCGCGGACGCGCTCGGGGTGGATCGCTTCGCGGCCGTCATCGGTGGATCAATGGGCGGCATGCACGCCCTGGAGTGGGGCATCATGAACCCCGGCCGCACCGCCCGCCTCGCCGTCATCGCGGCACCGCCGGTGACGACGGCCGACCAGATCGGCTTGAACCTCGTGCAGCTCGAGGCGATCCGCTCGGATCCTTCGTACCACGGCGGCGATTACTACGACTCCCCCGACGGCATCGGCCCGCACCACGGCCTCGCGACCGCTCGCCGGCTCGCGCTACTCAACTACCGCAGCAACACCGAGCTCGACGAGCGCTTCGGGCGCTCCTGGCAGTCGGCAGTGAGCCCCCTCGGCGGCGGCGGCCGCTTCGCCGTCGAGTCGTACCTCGACTTTCACGGCAACAAGTTCACGCGGCGCTTCGACGCGAACAGCTACGTCACGCTCGTGCAGGCGATGAACTCGCACGACGTCGGCCGCGGCCGCGGCGGGGTGCGCGCGGCACTGCAGACGCTTGAGCTCCCGACGCTCGTGCTCGGGATCCCGAGCGACCGGCTCTTCACGATCGAGGGGCAAGACGAGATCGCGCGGCACACTCCCGGCAGCCTCGACGGCACGCAGGCGACGCGCATCGATTCACCGTACGGTCACGACTCCTTTCTTATCGAGTTTGAGCTCGTCGGCGCGCAGCTTTCCCGACTGCTGTCGGAGTAATCTGCCGCGAGTCCCTCACTCCGTTTTCGCGGTTGGGACGCCGAGAACGACACAATTTCTGCCGCATGGTCACGGCTCGGCTGCGACTCGCTGACAAACCCCCGAGAAGTCCCAGCGCCGTATCCTTTGTGTGCTAACTTTCAAATTCACCCAGGCGTCACGCCCCACATGAATGAGGTTCATCCATGCTCCGCAGAGCCCCCAAAGCGCTCCTTCCAGTCACTGCGATCGCTGCGGCACTTGCACTCACACTCGCCGGCTGCTCTTCGAAGCCCGGCTCGGGCAAGGAGCTGGAAGAGGGCCCGCTGCAGAAGTACATGTCGGCGATGTGGGATGACAGCGAGTTCTCGGAAGAGAAGTACGCGGAGCAGGATCGCGAGATCGAGGATCTCGTAGCTGTCTGCATGCAGGACGAGGGCTTCGAATACAAGCCCAACGTGCAGACCAGTGGCGGATTCGTGTCGTTCGACGACGACGAGATCGACTTCAACAGCAAGGAATTTGCTGAGCAGTACGGCTACGGTGCCATGACGAACCCGTGGAACGAGCAGGCCGAGCAGGAAGAGCCGGAGGAGTACGTCGACCCGAACGGCGACTACTACGAGTCACTCAGCGAGTCCGAGCGTATGGCCTGGGACGAGGCGCTCTACGGCGTCCAGCCCACCGAAGAAGAGTGGGCCGAGATCGAAGCCTCGGGCGAGCCCTACATGCCGGACCCCTCCGAACAGGGCTGCTACGGCACCGCAAACGACAAGGTCCGGTCGTCTACGGACAACTACCAGGAAGCCATGGAAGACCCAGAGTTCGCTGAGCTCTTCGAAGACATGCAAAACGTCTACATGGAGATGGAAAGCAGCGACGAGATGCAGAAGCTCAACAGCGACTGGGCATCGTGCATGGCAGACTCCGGCTACCCAGACTTCAAGACTCCTGCGGATGGGGCAAACTCAATCTACGAGGCACAGCAAGAGCTGTTCGGCTGGAACACCGAACTCGCCGAGGGCGAAGACTACAAAGAGCCCAGCAAGGACGAACAGGACAAGCTGAAGAAGCTCGAGATCGAAACTGCTGTCGCAGATTTCGAGTGCAAGGACAAGTTCGACTACAACGACAAGTCGTCGAAGTTCATGATCGACATCGAGCAGAAGTTCGTTGATGAGAACAAGGCGAAGCTCGACGCGATGCTTGCCAAGTACTCGGTGAAGTCTGACTCCAAGTCAGAAGAGAAGTAACCCGTGGCATTCAAGCGGCGTCGCCAGTCGGGTGACGCCTCGCTGAGCGCGGGCACCGAGACCACGGCAGACGCACCCGATACCGAGGTGCTCGACCAAGCATCCGCGTCGGGGGCCGACACCGCAAACGACGACGCAAAGGTCGACGCTGCTGGACCCTCCGCGGAACACGGCAGCTCCCCCGGCAGCCCCGCGGACAAGACGAAGAAGAAGCCTCGCGCTCCGTGGACCGGTAGGCGACTCGTCGCCCTCATCGCTGCCGTCGCCGTGGCTTCGCTGCTCCTCGGCATTCTGGTGATGCAGTTCATCGTGTCTCCGGCGACACTCGCCGCGCGTTCGGAGGCACCAGAGCCAGGTCCCGTCACGGCCCCGATCGAGAGCCGCGTCATCGAGAACACCGTCGTGCTCCGCGGCGAGGTCGGCTACGCCGACGCCGTCGCCGTGACAATTGACGCCGCAGGCGGCGAAGCCAAGGCAGTCATCACCGGGCAGGTTCCCGCCGTCGGCACCGTCTTCAACGCGGGCAACGTCGCGCTTGAGGTCGCCGGGCGACCGGTGATCGTGCTCCCGGGAGAACTTCCCGCCTACCGCAGCCTGAGCATCGGCATGCGCGGCCCAGACGTCTCGCAGCTCAAGCAGGCGCTCGCGAGCCTGGGCTACGCGAGTGGCGACCTCAACACCGACACGTTCGATTGGGACACCGCAGCCGGCCTCGGTTCGCTCTACGAACAGCTCGGATACACGGCACCCACTGGCGGCGAAGACGCTAGCCAGCAGCTACGCTCAGCCGAACGCGCAGTCCGCGATGCGAACGTCAGTGTCGCGCAGGCGCAGGCTGCACTCGATGAGGCCAGGGCCGCCGAGGCCCCAAACACCGCGGGCGAGCAGGCAGCGCTCACCTCCGCATGGGAGAGCCTGAGTGACGCACAGGAGTCGTTGGGCGAGGCGCAGGCAGCTGTCCTTCCGACGCTTCCGTCTGGCGAAGCACTGTTCCTCTCCGGGCTTCCCCGCCGAGTGGACGAAGTCTCCGTGAAGCGCGGCGACGTGCTCTCCGGTTCGCCAATGAGCGTATCGGGGGCGACCCTCTCGATCACGGGCACCGTCTCCAAGCAAGACGCCGACCTCCTCTCCGAGGGTCTGGTCGCCGAGTTCGCAAGCCCCGACGGGACGGCTCTCACAGCAACCGTGAAGAGCATCACCTCCCCGAAGAAGGACAGCGGCGGCGGCGAAGGCGAGCAGGGCTCAAGCGGCGATTCCGGTGATTCTGGCCGCTACACGGTGGCACTCGAGCCGGGCGAGCTCACGAACGAGCAGATCGACGCGCTCCGCGGCAGCAACGTCCGCATGAAGATTCCGGTCGCCTCCACCGACGGCGAGGTGCTCACGGTCCCGATCGCGGCACTCTCCGCCGGCAGCGGTGGCGAAGACCGGGTCGAGCTTCTCATCGACATCCGCGACGGCCACAACGCCGAGACCGAGACCATTGCAGTTGAGGCTGGCCTCGCCGCGGACGGCTTCGTCGAGATCACGAGCGACGACGACCGCGTCACCGCGGGTGCGAAGGTCGTGGTCGGCAGGTGAGCAGCGTCGAGGAGCTGTTCCAAGACGAGCAGCTCGCCGCCGACGAGGCAGACCTCGACGGTTCCGGCGACACTGGTGAGGTGGCCGCTGATAGCGTACCGGGCGCCAAGTTCGACATTGGCGACCCAGATTTCCAGGGCCCCATTGCCGAGCTCACCGGAGTCACGAGGTTCTTCCCCGGGCCGCCTCCCGTCAACGCGCTGCGCGGCGTGGATCTCACGATCTCCCGTGGCGACTACCTCGCGATCATCGGGCCCTCCGGCTCGGGTAAATCGACGATGTTGAACACGCTCGGGCTCCTCGACCGGCCAAGCACCGGCACATTCCTCTTCGAGGGCATCGATGTTGCCGGACTCACCGAGGACCAGCGCGCGGGGCTCCGGTCGCGCGCGATCGGCTTCGTGTTCCAGTCGTTCCACCTCATGCCGACACGTACGGTGCTCGAGAACGTCATGCTCGCTGGCATTTACGCGGGCCTGAGCCGGGAGGAGCGTGAGCCGCTCGCGCGGCGATCCCTCGAGCGCGTGGGCCTCTCGCACCGCATCGATTCGACCCCCAACACGCTGTCGGGCGGCGAGCGCCAGCGCGTCGCGATCGCGCGCGCGGTCTGCACCTCTCCGCGGCTTCTCCTCGCGGACGAGCCAACGGGTAACCTCGACCGGGCGAACTCGAAGTCGATCATGCGGCTCTTCGACGAGCTCTCCAGCGACGGCCTGACGATCGTGATGATCACCCACGACGAGGCAGTTGCTGAGGCAGCCGGCCGCCGCGTGCGCATCAACGACGGAGAGCTCACGGTGCTCACATGACTCAAGATCCAGGTAACCGGCGTCGTAACCGGCGTCGCGGCGAGTCGGAGAACGAAGCTTCGACAGCGAACGATCCTGCGATCGTTAGTGACTCGTCGCTCGACGCCGCGGGTTCGGCAGACGCAGCGGTTTCGGCAGACGCAGCGGTTTCGGCAGACGCAGCGGTTTCGGTAGATCCCGCTGCCTCAGCAGCGGCCGCTGCAGCCGAGGACGCGGTGCTTGCGACTTCTCCCCCGGAGCCCGCGAAGCGCGCGAAGCGTGACAAACGGCCCAAGCGCTCCAGGAAGTCTCAGCGCGCAGAGCAGGGCGAGCCGAACGAGCCGGCCACTCCAGACGAGTCGGCCAACCCAGACAAGCCAGCCAACTCAGACAAGCCAGCCAAGCCGGGCAGGCTCAGGGCCCTCTTCTCGCGGAAGCCTCGAGCTCAGCGGCCAGCCGCACAGCCGAAGTCTGCGGTGATCTCGTGGCGCGATATGTTCCGCGAGGCTCTCGAGGGCGTGGGCGCGCGGCCGTCGCGACTACTCATCACGCTCGCCGGGACCGTGCTCGGTATCGCCTCACTCGTCGCCACCATCGGCTTCGCGCAGACCGCTGGGGGCCAGATCGCCCAGCAGTTTGACGCGCTTGCTGCGACCCGCGTCACGATCGAGCCTGCCAAGGCGAAGGCTGCTGGCGGCAAGGAGCGCGCGACGAGCCGGATCCCGTGGGACTCCGTTGAGCGGGTCCGCGACCTCGCTGGCGTCGAGCACGCAGCGCTGTTTGCGAAGGTCGAAAGCGTCACGAAGGTCGACGCGGTACAGGTGAACGATCCCTCGGCTGCGGCGCAGGCCCCGCCAACCGTCGTTGCAGCCTCGCCCGAACTCTTGGAGACCGTTGCTGGTCGCATTGACGTTGGCAGGTTCTTCGATGCTGGGCATGATGAGCGCGGCGACCGCGTGGTGGTGCTCGGAAAGAAGGCTGCCGAGCGACTGGGCGTGAATCGGGTGACCGGGCAGCCCGCGATCTTCATCGAGGACCGCGCCTACACGGTGATCGGAATCCTCGACAAGGTCGGCACACGCAACATGTTACTCGACTCCGTGATTGTCCCGGTGAACACCGCGCGCGGCGAGCTCGGTCTCAACGTTCCCGCAAGCCTCGACATCAGAATCGCGGTTGGCGCGGGCGACGTCGTTGCCAGGCAGGCGCCGATCGCGCTCGATCCGAACGACCCCGAGGGGTTCAAGGTGGCCGCCCCGTCTAGCGCGAATGCGCTCCGTGAGGGCGTCGAGGCTGACGTCAACGTGCTGTTCCTCGCAATCGGTATCGTGGCGCTTATTGGCGGAGGCATCGGTATCGCGAGCGTGACGCTGATGTCGGTGAGCGAGCGCAGGGGCGAGATCGGGCTTCGTAGAGCGCTCGGCGCACGCACCCGAGATATCGCGAGACAGTTCATGATTGAGTCCGTCACCACAGGAGTACTCGGAGGCCTGATGGGGGTCGTGGTTGGGCTCTTTGCCCTGATCGGGGTCTGTCTGGTGCAACAGTGGACCCCGGTGATAGCCCCCTGGGCGGCCCCGCTGGGCATCGCCGTGGGAGCGCTCGTCGGACTCGCAGCCGGCAGCTACCCCGCGATCAAGGCGGCACGCATCGAGCCGGTCGACGCGCTCCGCGACGCCTAACCTCCCACCCCCGATTGATCGATTCTGACCCTTTCCCAGTGCGGGAAAGGGTCAGAATCAATGAATCGGGGCATGCAGGATTCCCGACTCGCAGCAACATCCCGCGCGAGCCAGTGCCGCCGCAGGCCAGCGCAGGCCAGCGCGAGCTAGAGCCGCAGGCCTCCGCAGGCTCGCGCGCAGTTCGCCACCCACCTCACGGCAAGGCTGCGAAGCAGCCGCGGCAACCCGCCGCTCCCCCGCACACGCGCTCGCGTCCGAGCGCACCGGGCCACTCGCCGGCCGCTCGCCGGTCGCCCCGGAGGACCGCTCCCGGGCCTCTCCCGGTGCCTCCCGCGCCGTTCCCACCCGCGCCAAAACTCACCCATTCTGCCCCGTGTAATCGGTTCTGAGCCTCGCACAGGCCGTGCAAGGCTCAGAACAGATTAAACGGGGAGGGAGAGTGGGGGTGAGGGGTGGGTGGGGGTGAAGCGCAGGGCTGGGACGCTAGCCCTCGTAGCGCTGGCGGCGGGTCGCGTCCTGGACCTCACCGACGAGCTCCTCGATCACGTCTTCGAGGAAGACGGCGCCGAGCTCGGTCCCCGCCGCGTCAACGATGCGCGCCATGTGGATCCCGCGCCGCTGCATATGCGACAGCACGTCCTCAAGCTCAGAGTCGACTCGCATCGTCACCATCTCGCGCACGCGCTTCGGCGGGATCGGCTCGTCGATCCAGCGCTCCCCGATCCGCACGAGGTCCTTGATGTGGGCGTACCCCACCAGCGCTCCCGCAGCGTCAACGATCGGGTACCGCGAGAACCCGTGACGCGCGACCGCGGCCTCGACGTCGGCGGGCGTCGCGCCCGGCGGCAGCGTCACCAGCCGGTCGACGGGCACGAGCACATCGCCCGCGCGCTTTGACGTGAACTCGAAGGCCGCCGTGAGCGCACCGCTCCGATCCTCAAGGACTCCCTCGCGGCGTGAGTGGTCGACGATACTCGCGACCTCCTCAAGCGTGAACGTACTCGTGGTCTCGGACTTTGGCTCGACCTTGAACATGCGCAGCACGCCGTTCGCGATCGCGTTGAGCGCGGTGATGATTGGGCGCAGCAGCCGCGAGATCGCGACGAGCGGCGGCGCGAGCAGCAGCACGGCACGGTCGGGCAGCGTGAACGCAGCGTTCTTCGGCACCATCTCGCCGAACACGACGTGCAGGTAGGTGACGATGAGCAGCGTGAGCGCGAACGCGGTGATGCTCGCCACCTCGACGCTCATGCCGGTCCACTGGAGCGGGCCGGCGAGCAGGTGGTGGATCGCCGGCTCCGATACGTTGAGGATCACGAGCGAGCACACGGTGATGCCGAGCTGACAGGTCGCGAGCATCAGGGTCGCATGTTCCATAGCGAACAGCGCGGTCTTTGCACGCTTGGAGCCAGCCTCAGCCCGCGGCTCGATCTGCGAGCGCCGGGCGGAGATCACCGCGAACTCGGCGGCAACGAAGAACGCGTTGGCCCCGAGCAGCAGCACCAGCCAAACAATTCCTAGCCAGTTACTCATGATCGGGTCTCCTCTCCTGCGTCTTCGTCGACTTCGCGGTCGGCCTCCGGGGCCGCGAAGAACCGCAGCCGCGAGATGCGGCGGCCCTCCATGCGCTCCACGCGCAGCGTCGCCCCGTCTGGCAGCAGGACCTCGTCGCCAGCCTCGGGGATGCGCCCGAGTTCGAGCAGCACGTAGCCCGCGACGGTGTCGTAGTCGTCTGCCTCGGGCACCTCGATGCCGGTCTGCTCGCGCAGCTCGTCAGGGCGAAGGTCTGCCGGGAACGTCATCTCGTTCGCGGTGCCGACGACGCCGGCCGCGGTGCGATCGTGTTCGTCTGACACCTCGCCGATAATTTCCTCGACGAGATCTTCCAGGGTGACGAGGCCCGAGGTCCCGCCGTACTCGTCGACGACGATGGCGAGCTGGTACCCGGAGGCGCGCAGCTGCTCGAGCAGTTGGTCAACACGCAGGGTCTCGGGAACTCGAAGCGATTCCTCAGCAAGCGCGGCCGCGGGAACGTCGGCGCGCTTCGGGCGCGGCACCGACACAGCCTGCTTCACGTGCACGACGCCGACGACGTCGTCGCGATCCTCATCGATGACGGGGAAGCGCGAGAAACCCGTGCGCCCGGACAATTCGAGCACGGCCTGCGCCGATTCGAGCCGCTGGATGCTCTCCATCTTCAGCCGTGGCGTCATAACGTCTGCCGCGGTGAGCTCGGCGAAGTGGAGGGTGCGGTCGAGCAGCGTCGCCGTGTCGGCCTCGAGCAGTCCCGCGCTCGCGGAGTGCCGCACGAGGGAAGAGAGCTCCTGCGCCGAGCGCGCACCAGAGAGCTCCTCTTTCGGTTCGATGCCGATCCAGCGGAGGATCCCGTTCGCGCTGCCGTTCAGCATCTTCACCGCGGGGCGGAACACCGCCGTGAACCCGGCCTGCAGCGGCATCACCACTTTGGCTGTGGCGAGCGGCTTCGAGATGGCGAAGTTCTTGGGCACGAGCTCGCCGACGATCATCGAGAAGATCGTCGCGACCGCAACAGCAAGCGGCACGCTGATGACTCGTTGGAGGTCTGCGGGCAGGCCGATCGCTTGTAGGGGCCCCGCGATCGCGCCACTAATGACCGGCTCCAACAGGTAACCGGCGAGGAGTGTGGTGAGCGTGATCCCCAGCTGCGCGCTCGAGAGGTGGGTCGAGGTGTGTGAGAGGCCGCGGATGACGCCGTCGAGGCCGCGCTCACCGCCGCCGCGTCGCCGCTCAAGGTCTTGCCGGTCAAGCGCGACGAGCGAAAACTCTGCCGCGACGAACACGCCGGTGCCAATTGTGAGGAGTACGCCGAGAGCGAGTTGCATCCAGTCGCTCATTTGAGAACTGCTTTACAGACGAAGAACCGCGCAATTGCGCGGCAAATACTCGGAGGGTCTGCGGGTCTTCGGGGGTCTGCTTCCATGATTGCTCCACTTTATCAGCGAGAATGCCAACTTCGGTCTAGGAAAGGCGTAGGCTTATACAGTGTGCGATGGCGAACCGTTATCCCGGGTCGCGCCGCCGGATACAGCGGCATTTCTTGCACGAGACAACATCACTCACGGGAGAGGAAGTCGCTTTGTCAGAGCGCTCGGAAACCACCTCACAGGACGGTTCCGCAGAAGATTTTGGTGCGAACGCTTGGCTTGTCGATGAAATGTACAAACAGTACATCGTCGACAAGAACTCGGTAGATCCGGCCTGGTGGCCGACTCTCGAGGCCTACGCAGCATCACAGACAGCAGTTTCCACACAGGCAGCCCCTGCCGCAACCGCGACATCGGCACCGCCGCCACCGCCGCCGGCTGCACAGGCAGCGCACGCCGCCCCGAGTACGGGGCCCGCAACGCAGCCAGCCCGGACGACGAACGTGGCTCCTCGCACGGCCCCGATCCCGGCTGACGCGCCCCGCAAGCCCGCTGCCGCGGCAGCCGCGGCCGGGGACGACACCGCGCAGGATCAGGTCACCGTCTTCAAGGGCATGGCGCGCACGCTCTCGAAGAACATGGACGCGAGCCTCACCGTGCCGACCGCGACAAGCGTGCGCACGATCCCGGCGAAGCTCCTCATCGACAACCGCATCGTCATCAACAGCCACCTGCGTCGCAGCCGTGGCGGCAAGGTGTCGTTCACTCACCTCATCGGCTGGGCACTCATCCAGGCGCTGAAGGCGCACCCCGCGCAGAACGTCGCCTACACCGAGGTTGATGGTAAGCCCGGCGTTGTCGCACCCGCGCACATCGGGCTCGGGATCGCGGTCGACGTGCAGAAGGCCGACGGCACGCGCTCCCTCATGGTCCCGTCGATCAAGTACGCGGAGACCCTCGACTTCAACGAGTACCTCGCAGCGTACGAAGATCTCGTGAAGCGGTCGCGCACCAACAAGCTCACCGCGAACGATTTCCAGGGCACGACGCTCTCGCTCACGAACCCGGGCGGCATCGGCACGGTGCACTCGGTGCCGCGCTTGATGAACGGCCAGGGCTCGATCATCGGTGCCGGCGCGCTCGAGTACCCCGCAGAGTTCCAGGGCGCCTCCGAGGAGGTCCTCGCGAACCTGGGCATCTCGAAGACGATCACGCTCACCAGCACCTATGACCACCGCGTCATCCAGGGTGCCGGCTCGGGCGAGTTCCTCAAGGACGTGCACGAGCGTCTCGCAGGCGGACACAACTTCTACGAAGAGGTCTTCGCAGCGCTCCGCATCCCGTACAAGCCGATTCAGTGGGCGCAGGATATCCACGTCGACGTGTCGGGTGCGATCGGCAAGACCGCCCGCGTGCAGGAGCTCATCAACGCGTTCCGCGTGCGTGGCCACCTCATGGCAGACGTCGATCCGCTCGAGTACGTGCAGCGCACGCACCCCGACCTCGAGATCGAAAACCACGGCCTCACGTTCTGGGATCTCGACCGCGAGTTCGTGACCGGCGGCATCGGCGGCAAGCCCGCGATGAAGCTCCGCGACATTCTCGGCGTGCTCCGCGATACTTACTGCCGCAAGATCGGCGTCGAGTACATGCACATCCAGGATCCCGAGGAGCGGATCTGGCTGCGCAACCAGCTTGAGGTGCCGTACGCGAAGCCCAGCTCCGAGGAGCAGGTGCGAATTCTCGAGAAGCTCAACGAGGCGGAAGCCTTTGAGACCTTCCTGCAGACCAAGTACGTCGGTCAGAAGCGCTTCAGCTTGGAGGGCGGCGAGTCTGTCATTCCGCTGCTCGACGCGATGCTTATCGATGCTGCCGAAGACGGCGTCGACTCTGTCGACATCGGCATGGCGCACCGTGGTCGCCTGAACGTGCTCTCGAACATCGCTGGTAAGACCTACGGTCAGATCTTCCGCGAGTTCGAGGGAACCGCGCAGAAGACCGGCTCGGGCGACGTGAAGTACCACCTCGGTACCTCCGGCGTGTTCACCGCGCCGAACGGTACGCAGGTGCCGATCCACCTCGCAGCGAACCCGTCGCACCTGGAGACCGTCAACGGCGTGCTCGAGGGCATTGTGCGCGCGAAGCAGGATCTCAAGCCGATCGGCTCGTTCACGACGCTCCCGATCCTCATCCACGGCGACGCCGCGATGGCCGGCCAGGGTGTTGTCTACGAGACGCTGCAGATGTCGCAGCTGCGCGGCTACCGCACCGGCGGCACCGTGCACATCATCATCAACAACCAGGTGGGCTTCACGACGCTGCCGATGGACTCGCGCACCGGCGTCTACTCGACCGACGTCGGCAAGGTGGTGCAGGCACCGATCTTCCACGTGAACGGTGACGACCCCGAGTCGGTCGTGCGAGTCGCGCAGCTCGCGTACGAGTTCCGGCAGAAGTTCCACAAGGACGTCATCGTCGATCTCATCTGCTACCGCCGCCGCGGTCACAATGAGGGCGACGACCCGTCGATGACGCAGCCGCTGATGACCGACCTCATCGAGGCGAAGCGCTCGACCCGTCGCCTGTACTCCGAGGGCCTCGTCGGCCGTGGTGACATCACCCAGGAGCAGTACGAGACCGCGAAGCAGGACTTCCAGAGCCGCCTCGAGCAGGCGTTCATGGAGACCCACGCAGCGCAGACCGGTTCGATCCCCGTGATCGATCAGTCGGGAATCGCCGAGCGCGGCGAGCCCGACCAGATCGACGACGTCGTCATTGACACCGCGGTTCCGACCGAGGTCATCCACCGCATCGGTGACGCGCACGGCAACGTCCCCGAGGGCTTCACGGTGCATCGCAAGCTGCAGCAGCTGCTCGCGAAGCGCGTCGACATGAGCCGTTCGGGCGAGATCGACTGGGGCTTCGGCGAGCTGCTCGCGCTCGGCTCGCTGCTCATGGAGGGCACCCCGGTGCGCTTCGCGGGTCAGGATGCGCGCCGCGGCACGTTCACGCAGCGACACGCGGTCTTCCACGACCGCGCGAATGGCCAGGAATGGCTGCCGCTGCTGAACCTCTCTGAGGATCAGGCTCGGTTCTGGATCTATGACTCGCTGCTCAGTGAGTACGCGGCACTCGCCTTCGAGTACGGCTACTCGCTGCAGCGCGAAGACGCACTCGTGCTTTGGGAGGCGCAGTTCGGTGACTTCGTGAACACGGCTCAGGCCGTGATCGACGAGTACATCGCAGCCGCGGAGCAGAAGTGGGGCCAGCAGGCCTCGCTCGTCATGCTGCTCCCCCACGGTTACGAGGGCCAGGGCCCCGACCACTCGTCGGGCCGTATCGAGCGGTTCCTGCAGCTGTGCGCGGAAGACAACATGATCGTGGCTCGCCCGTCGACGCCCGCGAACTACTTCCACCTGCTGCGCCGTCAGGCGTACGCTCGCCCGCGCAAGCCGCTCGTCGTGTTCACTCCGAAGTCGATGCTGCGCCTGCGCGGCGCGACCTCGAACGTCGAGGACTTCACGACCGGCAGCTTCCGGCCCGTGATCGACGACCCCAACGTTGTCGACCGGAACGCGGTGCAGCGCGTCGTACTCACCTCGGGCAAGGTCTACTACGACCTTGAGGGTTCGCTTGCGAAGAACCCCGACCCGCGCGTTGCGGTCGTTCGCGTCGAGCAGTACTACCCGATGCCCGTCATCGACCTCACTCGCATCATCGCGACCTACCCGAACGCAGAGCTCGTGTGGGTGCAGGACGAGCCGGAGAACCAGGGCGCTTGGCCCTTCATCTCGCTCGTGCTCGCGAAGCACCTCGCGAACGACCGCATTCGTGTGGTTTCGCGCGCGGCCTCCGCGGCTCCGTCCACGGGGTCGGCGAAGGTGCACGCAATCGAGCAAGAGGCGCTCATCGCAGAAGCGCTCAGCTTCGAGTAAACCTGAAAGGGATCACGAATGACCACTTGGCGTATGCCGCTCGAGGGCCAGCCGCAGGAGCGGATCTGGCTTGCGTGGCCGACCGCTGGCTACACGCTCGGCGATACCGAGGCTGAGGTCGAGAGCGCCCGCACGACGTGGGCCGCTGTCGCCAACGCCGCGAGCGAGTTCGAAGCCGTCACCGTGGTCGTGAACCCCGGCGACGAGGCGATCGCCGCCCGATACCTTTCGGGCCAGATCGATCGCCTCGTCGCTCCCCTCAACGACGCCTGGATGCGTGACATCGGGCCGAGTTTTGTCATCGGTGACGATGGCACCCTGGGCGCGGTGAACTTCAAGTTCAACGGCTGGGGCGGCCAGGATTGGGCCGAGTGGGACAAGGACGAGCACATCGGCCGGATCATCGCCGAGGCCGCTGGTGCGACACTCGTCGACTCGGAGATGACGAACGAGGGCGGCGGGATCCAGGTCGACGGCACGGGCCGCGTCGTGCTCACGGAGACCGTGCAGCTTGATCCGGGCCGCAACCCCGGCTGGACGAAGCAGCAGGTCGAGCGCGAGCTCGCACGCACGATCGGTACCGACCGGGCGATCTGGCTGCCGCGCGGGCTCACCCGCGATCACGACACGTTTGGCACGCGCGGCCACGCAGACATTCTTGCTGCGTTCACGACGCCCGACGTGCTGCTCATGCACCGGCAGGATGCGCTCTCCCACCCCGATCACGAGATCGCGCGTGCGAACCGCGAGGTCGTCGAGCGCTACCGCGACGATCATTCGGACCAGTTCGAGATTGTGGATCTCCCTGCCCCCGAAACTCTTCGCGACGACGAGGGCTTCGTCGACTACAGCTACATCAACCACCTGGTCGTGAACGGCGGCGTGCTCGCCTGTGCGTTCGACGACCCTGCGGATGACCGCGCGCTCGGTGTGCTTCGCGAGGCCTACCCTGGCCGCGAGGTGATCGGGATCGACGCCCGCCCGCTGTTCGCGCGCGGCGGCGGCATCCACTGCATCACGCAGCAGCAGCCGGCGCTGTAGCCCACGGCGGTGCCCGGCGTTCTCCCGGGTGCGCGCCCACCCCAACCCTGTACAATGTCACATGATGATTGATTGGCGCGCAGCGAAGCGAGCGCCGCGATCCACCACCACGCAAAGGAACGATAGATGACCGAGAGCACTCTCACCCCCGAGCTCGAATCAGTGGTCGCCGGCGCAGCCGCCGCCGCTCCCGCATACGCAGCACTCACCCCGGCCGAGCGCGCACGCGTGCTCGTCGCCCTCGGCGATGCACTCGAGGCAGCGAAGCCGCGCCTCGTCGAGATCGCGATGCGCGAGACCGGCCTCACCGAGGCCCGCCTGCACGGCGAGGTCACCCGCACCGCCGTGCAGCTGCGCCTGTTCTCGGAGACCGTCATGGACGGCTCGTACCTCGACGCGCGCATCGATTACGCAGACGCAGAGTTCGTGCTCGGCCCGCGCCCTGACATTCGCCGCACGCACATCCCGCTCGGCCCGGTCATCAACTTCTCGGCGTCGAACTTCCCGTTCGCTTTCTCCGTGCTCGGCGGCGACACCGCGGCGATCCTCGCCGCCGGCTGCCCCGTCATCGTGAAGGCGCACTCGGGCCACCCCGAGCTCTCGGACGCAACCGCAGAGGTCGCGCGCGAGGCCCTCGCTTCGGTCGGCGCACCGGAGGGTGTCTTCAACCTCATCCACGGCCGCGAGGCTGGCGTCTCGGTGCTCAAGGATCCGCGGATCAAGGCTGGCTCGTTCACCGGCTCGATCGGCGTCGGCCGCCTGCTCACCGACATCGCAGCGGCGCGCCCCACCCCGATCCCGTTCTACGGCGAGCTCGGCTCGGTGAACCCGGTGTTCATCACCGCCGACGCGATCGCTGAGCGCGCGTCCGACATCGCATCGGGCCTGGTCACGAGCGTCGCAGGTTCGGCGGGCCAGCTCTGCACGAAGCCCGGCTTCATCTTCGTCCCCGCGGGCTCCGCCCTCCCCGAGGCGATTGCTGCCGCCGCAGGCGAACTCCCTGAGCACCGCCTGCTCGACCCCCGCATCGCGCAGAGCTTCAACGAGCGCCGCGACGCGATCCTCGGCACCGCAGGCGTCACCGCGGTCATCCCCGGCGGCGTGCGCTTCGACGACGCCGGCCAGGGCTGGGCGTCGCCGACCATCGTGAGCGTCTCGCTCGCGGACTTCCGCGCCGGCCACACCTCACTCGTCGAGGAGGCCTTCGGCCCCCTGACGATCCTCGTCGAGACCCCCGAGGGCACCGACCTCGCAGCCCTCATGCCCGAGTTCTACGAGGGCAACCTCTCGGGCACGATCCACATCGGCGCTGACGAAGCAACCGGCACGACCGCGAACGCGGGCGAGCTCCGTGCACTCGTCGCTGCCCTCAGCAAGCAGGTCGGCCGCGTGCTCTTCAACGGCTGGTCGACCGGCGTCGCCGTCACCCCCGCGCAGCAGCACGGCGGCCCGTGGCCCGCAACGAGCAACGACGCGAGCACCTCGGTCGGCACCTCGGCGATCAAGCGCTTCCTGCGCCCGGTCGCGTTCCAGAATGTCCCCGCAGCGTTCCTCCCCGAGGCGCTGCGCGACGACAACCCGCTCGGCGTGCCGCAGGCGATCTCACCCGCGGGCCAGTCGGGCGACTGGGGCAGCCAGTACCGCGGCTAGTCTGCGCTGCTAGTCTGCGCTGATCACGCTTCACCACAGGCGGCCCACCCCTTTGCGGGGTGGGCCGCTTCTGCGTCGGTGCGGCGCAGGGCCGGCATATGCCCAGCACCCCGCTTGACTCCCTTCCCACCATCCTCTCCGACCCTATTAATTCAAACCGACTCGTGCGCTGGCCAAAAACGGGGCGGAATGGATAACACCGGGGTTCACAGTTCATGAGACGGGTGCCGTCGGCGTTCCGTGACGGAGCGGGAGACCGCGGCGCTCATTCTTCCAGCCGCAAGCTGGCTTCCGGCCGCGGGAGCTGTCGGCCGCGACAGCTGCCGGCCGCACTTCGGCCCGGGCCTCCGCGTTCAGTACAGCGCGAAGCGCGGTGTCAGCGTCTCGGGCTGCCGCGGGCGCTTCGCGCCCTTGCCCTTCATGCAGGCGGGCGCGGGTGTCACATGCTCCGGGGCTCCCGCCGTCGATCCCTGGTCGAGGCATCGCTGCCGCCCGCCAGAGCACCCCCTTCCTGCAAGAGCACCCGATTTCTACGCGTGGAAAGCGGGTGCTCTTGCAGGAAGGGGGTGCTTGCGCGGAACGGCCGAGGCGAGACCGGGACCTACCTGGGCAAGTGATCGGCGCGGCACCATTGACACTAGCTTGCACCGCAGGGCAGCTTGTGTCACATGCTAGATGACGTCACCACCCAGCTCCGCAGGGGCGTCGTCGAGTACTGCGTCCTGGGCCTCCTCGCAACTGAGCCCATGTACGGCTGGCAACTCGCCTCGGCCCTCACCGAACGCGGGCTCATCGCGAGCATCGGCACGCTGTACCCCCTCCTCGGCAGGCTGCGCGACCGCGAACTCATTGTCGCGTTCGAGCAACTGCACGCTACTGCCACTGACGCACACACAGCCGCGGGCACCTCACCTCTGTCTCCACCGAGCGGCGGCCCGACTCGCAAGTACTACCGACTCACGCCGCTGGGAGAACAGCACCTTGAGAGCTTCCGAGCCCAGTGGGGGCCCTTCACTGCGAACGTGAGCGAGATCATCGAGCGGGGCCAGCGATGATTCGTTCCCGCCGGACCCGACTCACCTCCGTCTTCAAGAAATGAGCGAACATGCAAGAGCACACTCCCCCGGCACCGGCGCTCACCGAGTACCTCGAGAATCTCGACGCGGCGGTGCAGCACCTCCCGCACGGTCTGGCGCGTGATCTCACCGCAGAGATCACCGCTCAGCTCAGCGGCTTGGACGACGACGAGCTCGCGCGGCACATCGCACTCCTCGGACCACCCGACACCGTCGCTCAGGCTGCCCTTGACGCCGCCGAGCAGACGCTTCCGGCTGACCCCTTTGGCGCGCAGGCCGCGCCCGCACCCGCTGCCAGCCCCCAACCGCTCACTGCCACGCGGGGCTATGCGATCGCAGCGGTGATCATGCTCGGGATCGGCGGCATCATATTGCCGTTCGTCGGCTGGTTCATCGGTGCTGCCCTGGTTGGCACGAGCAAACTATGGCGCACAAAGGAAAAGCTCATAGGCATCTTGGCGGCCCCAGCAATGATGGCGTTGGTGTTGCTCACTTATGTCGTCATCGGCGCGCTGCAGGGCGGCGAGTCGGGGGCCTCCGCGGCGGGCTTTTCTGGGGCTGCCTTTCACGATCCCGCCGGGGAGGGGTTCACGGAAAACCCGCTCCTCCCATCAGTGTTTGACGGCCTCTGGTCGACGATGGTTCTGGGGGTTTTTGTCTTCGCGCCCCTGTCCGCGCTGTGGCTGTTCCTTCGGCTGCGCGGTCGCCAAGCACCCGCAGCACCCTCAGAAAACTCCCTGCCTTGATCGGAAGTAGATAGGTTACGCTGAGCCTATGATGATCTCTCGCACCGCTCCACGTAGCCTCAAGACCCGCAGCATTGCCGCGGCAGCACTCCTCGGCGCGGCCGCGCTGCTCCTCACCGCATGTTCGGGATCGCCTTCTGTCTCAGACACCAGCTGGGGCAAGCTCGACACCCGCGGTGAGCCGTCCATGACGTTCACCGCCGACGGCGCAGCGCACGGTTCCGACGGCTGCAACATTGTCAACGGCAAGTGGACCGAGGAGAAGGGCACCGTCACGTTCGGCCCGCTCGCCTCGACAATGATGTTCTGCGAGGGCGTCGACACCTGGCTCACCGGCGCCACCACCGCCGTCGCAGAGGGCGACAAGATCACGTTCAGCGACGAAGACGGCAAGGAGCTCGGCTCGCTCCAGAAGACCGAGTTCACCGCGCCGAAGTAGCGCACGAAGAACAGCGAAAGGGCGGGTGTGGATCTTTGATCCACACCCGCCCTTCTGCGTGTGAGCCGAGCGGCCTATTTGCCGGTCAGCGCGCGGTTACCAAGCGACCGCGAGCACCACGTTCAGCACGGAGAGGCCGAGGATCGCGCCGAGGACGCCGCCCGAGACGCTCGTCTTCTTCTTGTTCACGAGTGCGACGACGATGATCGCGACGAGCACGAGCGTCTTCACGCCGATCTTCATGTTGTCGGGCTCAAGGTCGCGGGCGTACATCATGCCGACGAGGCCGAGGCCGGTCGCGAGCATGAGCCACGAGCTGTGCAGGATTCCGCCGGAGATCTTCGCGACGCCCTCCTTCACCTTCGGCAGCTGTGCGATGGTCGCACCTGCGACGCCCGCGAAGCTAATGATGTGCAGGATCAGCAGGATGTTTCTTACGATTTCCATGAGACTGTTCCCCCTTCAGTTAGTGATTCGATTTGGGTGGCCGGCACCAGGCCGGAACGTGTTGGGGCGATCCTAGTGGAAGAAGTGGCGCTCGCCCGTGAAGTACATGGTCACGCCTGCGGCCTCAGCTGCGGCGATGACCTCCTCGTCGCGCACCGACCCACCGGGCTGCACGACTGCGCGCACGCCTGCGTCGAGCAGCACCTGGAGGCCGTCGGCGAACGGGAAGAACGCGTCTGAGGCGGCAACTGCGCCCGTGGCGCGATCGCCCGCGCGCGACACCGCGAGGCGGCACGAGTCGACCCGGTTGACCTGGCCCATGCCGACGCCGACCGAGGCACCGCCCTGGGTGAGCAGGATGCCGTTCGACTTCACCGCGCGGCTCGCACGCCAGGCGAACTCGAGCTCGGCGAGCGTCGCTGCGTCAGCGGCCTCACCCGCGGCGAGGGTCCACTCGGCTGCGGGAGCGAAGTGGCGATCCGCATCCTGGATGAGGAAGCCGCCGGAGACCTGCTTGAGCTCGACGGGGTTCTGCGCGTAGCCCTCGGGCAGCACGAGCAGACGCACGTTCTTCTTCTGCGCGAGGATCGCGAGCGCCGCGGGCTCGAAGCCCGGCGCGATGATGACCTCGGTGAAGATCTCTGAGACAGTCTTCGCCATGGCCTCGGTGACGACGCGGTTCGCGGCGATCACCCCGCCGAACGCAGAAACCGGGTCGCAGGCGTGCGCGAGCTCGTGCGCGGCCGCGATCGGGTCAGCTGCGCCCTCGGGAGCCACCGCGACGCCACACGGGTTCGCGTGCTTGATGATGGCGACGGCCGGGCGCTCGTGGTCGAATGCCGCACGCAGCGCAGCATCGGCGTCGACGTAGTTGTTGTACGACATTTCCTTGCCGTGCAGCTGCTTCGCCTGCGCGATGCCGACGCCCTCGTTCTCGCTGAAGAGCGCGGCACGCTGGTGGCTGTTCTCGCCGTAGCGCAGCACCGACTCGCGCAGTCCGAAGACCTCGTATCCGACGTAGCCCTCGCTGGTCGCAAAGATGCTGTCGATCTCCTCGGTGTCCTCGAAAGGCTCGGCGGGGCCGTCGGTGTTCTCCACCCAGCCGGCGTCCTGCTGATCGAGGAACCAGTTCGCCACAGCGCCGTCGTACTGCGCGGTGTGGACAAAGGCGTCGGTCGCGAGCATGCGGCGCATCTGGAGCGTGGTGCCGCCCGACTGGACCGCGGCGATGACCTCGTCGTAGCGGCCGGGCGAGACGACGATCGCGGCGTTCGCGTGGTTCTTCGCGGTCGCGCGTACCATGGCGGGGCCGCCGATGTCGACGTTCTCGACGATGTCGGCTGCGGGCTTGCCCGCGGCGACGGTCTGCTCGAACGGGTAGAGGTTGACGACGACGAGCTCGAATGGCGCGTAGCCGAGCTCAGCGAGCTGTGCGCGGTGGTCGGCGAGACGCAGGTCTGCGAGCAGCCCCGAGTGCACTGCGGGGTGCAGGGTCTTCACGCGGCCGTCGAGGGCTTCGGCGAAACCGGTGACCTCGGCGACGTCGGTCACCTGGTGGCCTGCGTCGCGGATCGTCGAAGCGGTCGAGCCGGTCGATACGATCTCGACGCCCGCGCCCGCGAGTGCTTCGGCGAGCTCGAGCAGCCCGGTCTTGTCGCTCACGGAGATGAGTGCGCGCTTCACCTCGATGAGGTCTCGGTGCTCGTACATGCTCGGATCGTGGCTCTGGACTGCCATGAGGCTCCTTGGGGTGTGCTCGGTGTGGATGAAGTGCTGGGTGTGAGGTGTGGGGTCTGCGTGTTCGTGGTGCCGGCCGCGGATGCTGCCGGAGGTTCTAGTGGTGCGCGGCTGCGACGGCCGCGAGGTCGAGGGATCCGTCGGCGATCGCGCGGACGGTGGCGATGAGGAGCGGCCGTTCTTCCTGCTTGATGCGCTCGTGGAGCTCGTCCTCAGACTCGCCGTCACGCACGTCAACGACTGCCTGGCGCAGCACCGGCCCGGTGTCGACACCCTCGTCGATGATGTGGACGGTGACGCCGGTCTCGGTCGCACCGGCCGCGAGGGCGTCGCGAACAGCGTGAGCCCCGGGAAACAGCGGCAGCAGCGCCGGGTGGGTGTTGATGAGCCGAGGCGAGAACTCGCCGACGAAGCCCGCCGGGAGGATCCGCATGAGCCCCGCGCTCACAACCAGGTCGACCTCGTGCTCCCGGATCGCTGCGGCGAGCGCCTCGCCCCAGTCAGCGCGGCTCACGAAGTCCGCGGGGCGCACGATGAAGCTCGGGATCTGCGCCGCTGCCGCGTGCGCGAGGCCCGAGGCGTCGGTGTCGGCTCCGACGCAGACGATCTGGGCGGGGAAATCGGGTTCCTTCGTCGCCTCTATGAGGGCTTTGAGGTTACTGCCGCCACCGGAGATAAGGACCGCGAGTTTCAACACCCATACAGTCTACCGGCTCCCCATGAGCCCCTCCGCCGCAGGGCGCACGGCGGTAGGCTGCGGGCATGGCAATTCAGCAGCTCTTCGGGCTTTCCGGCCGCACCGCGCTCGTCACAGGTGGGTCATCGGGCATCGGTCGGGCGATCGCCGGGGCGCTTGCCTCCGCTGGCGCACGCGTGATTATTGCGGCGCGCACCGAGTCGGCGATCGCGACCGCGGTCGGAGAAATCAACGCTGAGCGAAGCGACGCCGGGCTTGGCGAGGCTGGCGCAGGTCGCCCTGCCAGCGGCAGCGTTCCCGAGGGCCTCCCTGAGCCAACGGGCTCCGCTTTCGGGGTGTCCGCAGACCTTGCGACACGGGCCGGCGCGCACGCGCTCGCCGACGCCGTGCTTGCGCTCGGTCACGTTGACATCGTGGTGAACTCAGCCGGCATCAATATTCGGCCGCCGTTTGGCGAGCTCACGGAGAACGAGTGGGATGCCACTATGGCGGTCAACCTCGAAGCACCGTTTGTGCTCGGCCAGCGGCTTGCCCCTGCGATGGCGGAGCGCGGCTACGGCAGGCTCATTCACATCAGCTCACAGCAGGCGCAACGCCCGTTCGCGGCGAGCGGCGCCTACGGCGTCTCGAAGGCTGCCGTAGAGGCGCTCGCGCGCTCGCAGGCGGAGGCATGGTCCCCGTTCGGCGTGACCGCGAACGCGCTCATTCCGGGCTTCGTGCAGACGCCGCTCAATCGTCGGCTCAGCTCGGACCCCGCGACGGTCGCGGCGCTCGCCGCGCGCACTCTCGTCGGGCGCAATGGCACGCCTGAGGACTTCGCGGGGGCAGCGGTCTTCCTCGCGGGCCCCGCCTCAGCGTATGTCACGGGCCAGGCCATCGCGGTCGACGGCGGGTTCTCGGTGCACTAGCTCGGTGTCGGCAGCAACCGCAGCCGAGCGACCGACGCAGGTCACACTCAGCGCGGCGGTTTGCGCCCGACGTGCACCATCTCGTCGACGCGGGCAAGCGGCTGCGCGCGCGCAAAGTGCTCGCGTTCTTGCTGCGCCCACGCATCCCAGTGCGGGGCGAATGTGTCGCCGTCGCGGGCGAGCGCCCGTGCCTTGCGGAGGGGTTCGGGGCTTTCGATCCAGACGGAGTAGCGCTCCCCCAGTTGCGCGGCGGCGACAAGCGCGTCCGCGCTCACCGAGCCGCAGCCCTCGACGATGAGCGGGGTTCCGGGATCGAGCGTGAGCGTCGACCCGAAGCCCCCTGCGTGCCAGTCGTAACGCCGGTAGCCGCCGCTCCGCAGTAACCCGGCGACCGAGGCGCTGCCCACAGCGAGCCCGTCCCAGCCCGGGTACAGCTCGTCCATGCCGATGACGCGTGGCGGCGTGCAGCCCGCGTCGGTGAGGCAGGCCGCGAGGGCTTCGGCGAGGGTCGTCTTGCCCGATCCCGATCGCCCGTCGATGAAGATGACGGCCGGCCAGCCGCCGCGGCTCGAGGATCGCGCCTGCACCCGCTCGGCCAGCCGTGCGGCCAGCTGCGACGTCGGACTCGAGGCGGCTCCCCCGCTCACGCGTCGATCTTCCCGTCGCGCATCCGCAGCACCCGGTTCGCAATCGTTCCGGCTTCGCTTTCGTCGTGGGTGACGAGGATCGCGGTCGTGTCGGTCGCCCGCAGCAGTTCGGCGAGATCCAACGCGAGGCGGTCGCGCAGCTCGCGGTCGAGCGCTGACAGCGGCTCGTCGAGCAGCAGCAGCCGCGGGCTCGGAGCGAGGGCGCGCGCAAGAGCGACGCGCTGCCGCTGCCCGCCAGAAAGCTCGGTCACGGCGCGGGCCTCGTAGCCAGAGAGCCCGACGAGGTCGAGGAGCTCGGTCACGCGCGCCTCGCGTTCGGCGCGGGCCCGGCGCTGCACCCGCAGGCCGTACGCAATGTTCTCGGCGACGGAGCGGTGCGAGAACAGCTGCCCGTCCTGGAAGACGAGCCCGAACTCGCGCTTGTGCGGCGGGACTCGGGTGAGGTCGAGGCCGTCCCAGCTCACCGATCCACCAGCGAGCGGTTCGAGCCCGGCGATCGCGCGCAGCAGCGTCGACTTGCCGCATCCCGATGGCCCGAGGAGCGCGACGACATCGCCGCGGGGCACGCCGAAGCTCGCCCCGCGCACGACGAGTTCGTCGCGCCGGTAGGCGACGCTCACATCGGTCACGGTGAGCCCGCCCGGGGCCGCCGTGGGGGCTCCGTCTCCGCGATCCACCCCGGGTTGCGTGCGCTGTGTCATCGTCACCAGCTTCCTCCTACTCCGCCGTCAACGCGCCAGC
>NZ_JBLUNZ020000018.1:0-61652 GCF_048061935.2 Leucobacter sp. BZR 635
CGTACCGGCCTCAACCAAGAGACCCTCCGAAGAGCAACTTTTCTATCTTAGCCACCCTCACGCCGAAGCGCAAATCCAGAACCGCAGCATTTCCTGCCGCCACCCTGGCCAGTCCCAGCCACTTCCGAAGAACGGCCACCTGAGGTGAGTCAGAATCCCATTTTCCCTACCCGCTTTACGAACCATAACGCGGTTCAAGCTGGGGGTGTTGTGTGAGAGATTCTCGCGGCCTGTCCGTTTCCGTCCGGGCCAACGAGTGATAACACTACGCGGATCCTCCGGGGAGCACAAATCCAGCCCTCCGCGGATCCCTGGATCCTTGTCGTGGTGGCGATGTTGCCCCTCTGCCGGGCGTGTCTCACCCCGGCTCCGTGACGGCGAGCTTGTCCCCCTCGCCGTACTGTTCCTTGAGTACCCGCAGGTTCGCCCACGCCTCTACCGCGGTGATGCTCGGCTCCGCCCGGAGCCGGTCGGTGACGGATATGAGCTCCTGCGCTGACTCTCGGGAGAAGGTGGCGACAAAGTTGTAGCTCCCGATTGTCGCAGCGAGGAACTCGGGCTCGAGTGATCGCAGCAGCCCGAGGGTCTCCGCCGTCGAGGCCCTCGTGCGGATCCCCATCCCGATAGAGGGTGTCTCACGCTGATGATCGCGAACGGGCATTGCCACGACCTTCACCGCCCCGGCACTATTGAGTCGTTCGAAGCGCAGACGTGCTCCGCCGGCTGAGAGCCCCGCTGTCTCGCCGAGTTCTCGAAAGCTCGCTCGCCCATCCCGCTGGAGGTGCGCGATGATCGCCCGGTCGGCCGCATCGACCTTGAAATCGGTGTGCCCCATCTGGAGGGGTGAGTAGCGATTCACCTCGATGCTCTCGTAGAGGTGGGTACGGAGGCTGCGCACGCCCGGTATCTCAGTGATCACTCCGATGACCTCGCTGAGGTGCGGGTCGGCTCCCACCCGCACCTCAACGTCGATCGGGAATGTTCCCGCGACGTCGGCAACGAACGTGGTCTCCGGGAGGTCGACGAGCGCTCTCCGCACCGGTTCAACCGCACCTTCCACCGCCACCTGCAGGTAGGCGAAGCGTTTGAGCCCGAGCAGGTCGGGACTGATCGAGACCGTGAGTCGGAGTTCATTCGAGTCGATGGCGTGTTGGACGACCTGCGTGACGTGCCTCCGCGAGAGGCCGAGCTGTGTGGCGAGCCGCGAGTAGCTTGCGCGGCCGTCTTCCTGGAGTGCGCGGAGTACTGCACGCCGCGCCCCCTGCGGCACCTCTGCAGCCATCACACCCCCTAAAACCTTCGCGCGCCCTGCACAGTTCGTCATCGTTATCCACTGATTATCCCCTAATTTATCCCCATGTTGACAACCTTGTGCACAACTTCTCAGAGGCGCTCGAATTCTTATGTCTTTTCGTTCGCTCGAATCTTTCCCGCAACGTAGGCTTCAAAGTTGTCCGCACACGCGGAATTCCAGGGAAGGATCTCGTCATGGCAGTGGTGGCATGCGCCCAGTTCAGTCCGATCGTCGGTGAGGTGCACGCGAACGTGCAGCGCTCGCTGGGTCTCATTGCGGATGCGGCGGCGCAGGGGGCAACCGTGATCGTGCTCCCCGAACTCGCGAGCTCGGGATACGTGTTCCGTGACACAGCCGAAGCCGCGGCGGCGAGCGAGCCAGCCGACGGCTTCGCAGTCAGCTCCTGGCAGGCCGCCGCAACCGAACTCGGCGTCGTCATCGTCGCTGGGTTCGCTGAGACCAACCCAGACGGGGCTCCCTTCAACAGTGCTGCCCTCCTCATGCCGGGTGGAGACCCAGTGGTGTACCGGAAGGCGCACCTGTGGGACCGTGAGCGACTCATCTTCACCCCCGGAGACGATCTCCCGCCCGTCGTTGATACTCCGGTCGGCCGGGTAGGCGTGATGATCTGCTACGACCTCGAGTTCCCCGAGTGGGTGAGGATCGCTGCGCTCCTGGGCGCAGAGCTCATCTGTGCCCCGGTGAATTGGCCGAGTGTTGACCGGCCAATCGGCGAACGACCTGGCGAGGTCGTTCGGGTCCAGGCCGCCGCCTCGGTGAATCGCGTCGCGATCGCTGCGTGCGATCGCTCCGGCCGGGAACGCGGGGTCGAGTGGTCGTCAGCCTCGGTCATTGTCGATGCCGACGGCTGGCCGCTCGCGCTCACCGACCACGCTGCCGACGCTCGACGGGTTCACGGGCCCGACGAGACCGCAGCGGATCGGGAAGACGCCGCCGTCACGATCCTCGCGGAGATCGATCTTGCGGCCAGCCAAACGAAACTCATCGCGGAGTACAGCGACGTGTTCGCTGACCGCCGCGAAGACCTCTACGGGCGCTTCGCCCATTAACCAACGCCCGCGGCACACCGCCGCGTGCACACGATGTCCCGCAACGGTAGCGGGTCAACTGAAGTAAGGATAATGATGTCTGCAGACACTTCGACGCCGCGCACCGGCGTGATCGAGACCCGCTCGATCGACGTCGTGCCGCTCGCCGAGCGACACGGGAAGGTGTGGCATCAGGGCCCCTTCTGGTTTACCGGCAACTTCGTGCTCACCACGATGGTGGTTGGGTTCACGGGCCCGAGTCTCGGGCTGAGCATTTGGTGGACGGTGCTGGCGGTAGCACTCGGCGCTGGCTTTGGCACGTTCTTTATGGCGTTCCACGCGAACCAGGGCCCGACGATGGGCCTCGCGCAGATGATCCAGTCCCGCGCGCAGTTCGGTAGCCGTGGCGCGGTCGTTCCCTTCATCGCCACGGTCTTCGTCTACATCGGGTTCCTCGTGTTCGACACGATTCTCGTGACTCAGGGAATCGGCGTGTACTCCGAGGCGACGTGGTTCTGGTACCCGGTCATCATCGCGCTCTCGATTGTTATTGCCGTCGTTGGCCACGACCTGCTGCACTTCATTCAGCGGTGGCTCACCTACGCGCTCGTCGCAGTCTTCCTCGTCATCACCGTGTTCGCGGTCATTCACTTCTCGGCGGCGCCCATCGATCCGGCAGCAGCCGCAGCCACCGCTGGGTGGAGCGCCTCCGCGTTCCTCATCCAGTTCTCCCTCTCCGCTGGCTACAACATCAGCTACTCCGTCTATGTCTCGGACTACACCCGCTACCTGCCGGTCAACGCCTCTGCGCCGAAGCTCATCTCGTCGGTCTACGCCGGGGCCGGGCTCTCAGCGATCTGGCTGATGTCGCTCGGCGCGGTCCTCGCGAGCTACATTCCCGGGGCCGACCCGATCGGTACGCTGCGCGAGGTCGGCGACATGATTATTCCCGGCTTCGGTACGGTTGCCGTGCTCGTTTCGGTGCTCGCGCTCGTCTCGATCATGGGCGTGAACGCCTACGGCGCGATGCTCACTGGGGCGAGCGCGATCGACGGCTTCACGCCGGTGAAGCCGACCGTGCGCATGCGCGTCATCGCACTCACCATCGTCGGCATCATTACCCTCGTCATCGCGCTCGCCATTCCAGAGAACTACGTCGACAGTTTCAACAGCTTCGTCGGGCTCATGCTCTACTTCCTCGTGCCCTGGTCGGCAGTGAACCTCGTTGACTTCTACCTCGTGCGTCGCGGCAGGTACGCCCTCACCGACATCGTCAACCCGCAGCACGGCGTCTACGGCAAGTGGGCGTGGCGGGGGCTCGCTTCGTACGCGCTCGGTTTCTTCGCGATGATCCCGTTCTTCTCGCTGTCGTTCTACACCGGGCCGATCGCCGAGGGGCTCGGCGGGGCTGACTTCGCGTTCGCGGTCGGGCTGCTCGTCTCGGGTGTCTCGTACTACCTGTTCAACCGGGGCCGCGACACGGCAGCCGAGGAAGCTGCGATCGCGCGCAGTGAACAGGTCTTCGGCGTCTGGCGCCGCTAACTCACATCAGGAGGGGCGGGGGTCCGCGCTGCCAATGCAGCGCGGACCCCCGCCTGGCTTTTACGCAGTGGCACCTACGGCGCGGCCGCTGCTGCGGAAGGGCGATGGGTATATTGGGGCAATGGTCACCCCCAATGCCGCAGCTCACGCGCGCAAGCTTGCGCGCTGACGGCGGGGCCGAATACGTCAACAAGCTCATCACCCTCACACTGACGGGGTCGGTCGCTCTCTGCGCGCTCATTGCTGCGCTACTCCCAACGCTCATGGGATGGCTGGGCTCGCAGTGGTCTGTGCCAGGCCAGCTCGGCTTGGCGACGGGGTTCGCGTTCTGGCTACTCCCCCAGATCATCTTCTTTGCGCTCTACACCGTACTCGGCGAGGTGCTCAACTCGCGGAGCCGCTTCGGCCCGTACGCGTGGACACCCGTGCTGAACAACGTGGTGTCGATCGGCGGGCTCATAGCGTTTCTGTGGCTCATGGGTGCCGACCCCAACGGCCAACGCACTGTCGCGAACTGGCCAGCGGGCGGCACCGCCCTACTCGCTGGCGCAGCAACCCTCGGTGTCGCACTGCAGGCAATCACCCTGTTCGCGTTTCTCCGCGGCGCGGGGGTCACGTTCAGACCCGACTTCAACTTCCGCGGCACCGGGCTCGGCGTGACCGCGAGACTCGGCGGCTGGACGTTTCTCGGAGTACTCGTGTCGCAGATCGTCGCGCTGCTCATCAACCAGGCGATGAACCGGGCCGCGGGGAACGAGGCCGGCATCGCTGCCTGGCAGCTCGCCTCGCTCGTCACCGTGCTCCCCCACTCGATCATCGTAATTTCGCTCGTGACCTCGCGGTTTACGCGCATGAGCGTGGCCGCTGAGCGGGGTGACACTCGCCCCTTCAAGCGTGACTTTGTCACGCTGTCACGGTTGACCGTCGTAGCAATCACGTTCTGCGCGGTCGCGATCGCCGTGTTGGCCGGCCCCATCACTCGCGTGCTCATGTCGGGGGCACGGGTTGAGTCGCTCTACCCGGTCATGATCGTGGTGGCCTGCCACGCCACTGGGGCCGTAGCCTTCAGCCTGCTGTTCGTGTTCAACCGCGCGTTTTTTGCCTACAGCAATACCAGATCGCCATTCCTGATCCAGCTGGTGATCGCCATCGGCTCCCTCGCGACAATTGCGACGAGCTTCATGCTCCCCTCCGGCACAGCCACGGCATTCATCACACTCGGCACCAACCTATTGTTCTGGGTTCAGCTCGTCATCACTTTCCTGGTCCTCCGGCGACGCCTCGGCGAGATCGGGGGCCGTTCGATCGCACACGCACTCGTGCAGTGCATGGCCGGCGGACTGCTTGCGCTGGGCGCTGGCATCGCCCTGCTGCAGGCGTTCGGCGGGATTACCTTGGGAAGCTTCGCGCTCAGCGGTGTACTTCCCGCCCTGGTGAGCGCAATCGCGATCGTCTCGCTCATGGGCATCGTGTACGCGGGGGCGCTGTTCGCGCTGAAAAACCAAGAGATGCGCGGCGCCTGGGCGTGTATGCGCCGCAGGCTTGGGAGATAGCCCGCGCCAGGCGGGAACCCCCGAGAGCTGGTCGCAGCGCCGACGGGCGGCTGCGACCAGCTCGGGGCGACCACTAGTGTGCTGCTGGCAGCAGCGGTGTCGTCTCCCTGCCCGTGACCGCGGCGCGCGCGGCCGCACCGGTACGAAGCCACGAGAGCACATTGCGCGCCGGATCGAGTGTGTAGTGCTCGAGCGATCCGTCGGAGAGAAACGCGACGTGCGGCGTGACCAGCACGCGCGGGTCGCGCCGCAGCGGGTGGTCGGCGGCCGGCGGTTCACCGTGCAGCACGTCAACGGCTGCCCCGCGAATCGCCCCTGAGTCGAGGGCGGCCGCAAGCGCGGCAGGGTCGACGAGTTCACCACGTGAAACATTCACGAGGCTCGACCCCGGTCGCATCGCGGCGAAGGTCTGTGCGCCTATCGCGCCGTGAGTGTCTGCCGTCAGCGGAAGATGCAGGGAGAGCACGTCAGCTGCCCCGATCAGGGTGTCGCGGTCGACCAGTTCAACCCCGTGCACCGGCGTGGTGACGAAGGGGTCGTGAGCGATCACGCGCGCGAAGCTCAGCGCCGCGACCTGGGCGAGGCGCTGCGCGATGCGGCCGAACCCGAACAGTCCGAGCGTGAGACCGCTCAGCCTGCGCGGGACCGCGGTGACGTCGTCGGTCCACCCGCCCGCAGCGGTCACCGCGAGGCTCCCGCGCAGGTCCCGTTCGAGCGCGAGCATGAGGGTCAGCGCGTGTGCAGCGACCTCCTCGGTTGCGGCATCCGTGAGGTTCACGACCCAGATGCCGCGTGCTTCCGCGGCGGTGCGGTCGATCATGTCGAAGCCGGCGCTCATCGTCGCGATGAAGCCGACGTTCGGAAGCCGGTCGAGGAGATCAGCGTCGATGCGTGCATAGCCAACGACCAGGGCGACGGCACGCTCTGCACCGGCGGGCAGCGCCCGCTCAGCCGCGGCTGTCGACGGCAGATCGGCGAGCAGCGTGTCGCAGCCGGCGCGCTCCAGGAGTGCCCGGCCGGGCGCCGGATCGAGATCGGTTTCGTCGGTGAAGAGGACGAGCGGGCGGGTCATGCTGCGGCTCCGTTCTCGTCGCCGCTGCCCAGGCGGTCGAGATGGGTGGGCGCAAACAGCTCGAGCACCGCCGGCAAGACGACGACCCGCGGCCCACCTGCCGCGAGAGCGCGGGCGACCGCAGCAGGCGCTTCGTCGAGCGTCGTGTGTTCTGCGGCGATGCCGAAGGCCTCCGCGAGCGCGACATAGTTCGGTCGGGTGAGTTCGGTCGCTGTTGCCGCGCCGAACGCACCCTCCATGTATTCACGAAGCACGCCGTAGCCGCCGTCATCGACGATGAGCCACACGACGGGAAGCTCATGCTGAGCCGCGACCGCGAGCTCGGCGATGCCGTAGAGCGCGCCGCCGTCGCCGGACACCGCGAGCACGGATCCACTCTCGCCCGCAATGCGGCGCCCGAACGCGGCGCCGAGTGCCGCCGGGTAGCCATACCCAAGCCCGCCGGCACCCTGCGCCGACGCGAACTCAGAGCCGCGACCGTCCCATGCCGACCATGCCCAGTAGGCGAGGATCGTCATGTCCCAATAGACCTGGGTGTCGTCGGGGAGTGCATCGCGCAGTCCGCGCACCAGCGCAAGTTCGGCGTCGCGCCCTTGGCCCTCGACGCGCGCGAGCACGGTTTCGAGGAGACTCGCGATGCGTGCCGTTGCGCTGGCGCGCCGCTCTGGGGAGCTCGCGCGACCGGCCCCCGCCACTGCGCAATCAAGGTCGCCGAGGGCGAGCTTCGCGTCGGCGTGGATCCCGATTCCCGGATGGTTGGATCCGAGCTTGCCCAGATCCGCCTCGATCTGGATGACCCGGCCCCGAGGCCGGAAGGTGTGGTAGTTGCTCGAGAGCTCGCCGACACCGCTCCCAACGATGACGAGCACATCGGCGCTCTCCAGGAACTCGGTCGTCGCGATGTCTTCGATCCATCCCTGACCTGAGAGCTCGTGCTCCCACGGCATCGCCGTCTTTCCGCTAAACGTCGTGATGACGGGCGCGTCGAGTCGCTCTGCGAGCGCGGCCAGCTCGGCCTGCGCGCCAGCACGGACCACACCGCCGCCCGCGAAGATCACCGGGCGCTCTGCGCGTGCGAGCACCTCGGCCGCGTGGCCGATTGCCTCGGCGATGGGCGAGAGCAGCGCCGGGGTCTGCGGGAGTGCCGCGCCAGACAGGTCAGGCACATCGTGCGCCGAAGCGAGCAGGATGTCCTGGGGAACCTCGACGAGCACGGGGCCCTGCGGTGCTGCCGCGGCGATCCGCCAGGCCTCGGCGAGCGCGGTGGGGATCTGCGACATCGTGCGAACCGTCACGACGTGCTTCACGACGCCGCGGAACGAGTCCGACTGCTGCGGCAGTTCGTGTAGGTAGCCGTGGCGGCCACCGCCGAGTCCGGCGACGGGGATCTGCGCGCTGATCGCGAGCACGGGGATCGACGATGCGGCCGCTTCCTGCAGCGCCGCGAGCGAGGTGAGCGCACCGGGCCCGGTCGACAGCAGCAGCGGGGCGACCGCGCCGGTGACTCGGGCAAGGCCGTCTGCCATAAAGCCGGCGTTGTTCTCGACGCGAGCGCTGAGGTACGCGAGGTCGGAGCGGCGGAGCGCATCAAACAGTCCGAGCGCGTGCTGGCCCGGCAGGCCGACGACGCCGCGTGCTCCGAGCGCGATGAGCGTTTCAAGCACGACGTCACCGCCGATGCGCTGGCCGGTGTCTGGGGTCTGCGTGGTCATGAGTTCCTCCTCAAGAACTGTGTGTGCAGGCACTCAGAGAGACGGTGACCGGTCCCGCGGGCGTGCCCTCCGCGGGACCGGGAGCGCGGGGTTGTCCCGCGGAGCATTAGCGCTGTTCGTCGGAATAGACGACGTCGTTGACCGCGGTGCGGTCGTCGAGGCTGAGCCGGTGCGTCCATTCCTCAACGACCTCGGTCGCGACGGGCTTCGTGCAGAGACTCACGACGATGTAGGTGACGAGGCTCGCAAGCAGGCTGAAGTAGATCGGCTCGTTTGCGAGGATGCCCCACACGAACATCGAGATGATGACGGTGATCGTGCCGACGAGCATGCTCGCGAGCGCTCCGGCCCGTGTCCCGCGACGCCAGAAGAGGCCGCCAACAATTGCGACGAGCAGGCCGCCGACGAGGATGTCGTAGGCGATGGTGAGCGCCGCGACGACGTCGGTGACGAGCGTCGAGATGAACATCGTCACGCCGGCGAGCACAAAAATAGTCACGCGGTAGGCAACGAGGCTGTCGCTGCCAACGTGGCCGTCCTCGAGTTGCGTCTGCTTGGGTCGGAGCCCGAAGAGCCGGCGCGCGGCGGGCATGAGATCGGTGGTGAAGACGGTCGCTGAGGCGATGAGCGCCCCGCTGGCGGTCGACATCATTGCGGAGAGGGCGGCGGCCAGCACGATGCCGCGAACGCCGGGCGGCAGCATCTCCTGCGCCATGAGCCCGAAGGCGTCGTCGCGGTTATCGAGTTCCGGGAACAGCACGCGTGCCGCCATGCCAATAAGCGCGCCGGCGAGTGCGTACAGCAGGCAGTAGACGCCGGAGGCGATGCCGCCCCACTTCGCCACTCGCGGGGTGCGCGCGGTGACGACACGCTGCCAGATGTCCTGCCCAATGAGCAGTCCGAGCGTGTAGACGATGACGTAGGTAACGATGGTCATGCCGCCGATCGACCACGGCGAGAAGAACGAGTCGCCAAGACGCTCGCGAATACCGGACCAGCCGCCAGCCTCGTCAGATGCCGTCATGAGTGCGATCGGGAGCAGCATGAAGAACATGCCAACGGTCTTAATGACGAACTGCACGACGTCGGTCATCGTGATCGACCACATGCCGCCCATGATCGAGTAGACGGCGACAATCGAACCGCCGATGACGACTCCCCAGACGTTCGAGATTCCGAACAGCACATGGAAGATTGTCGCGTAGGCGAGGGTCGACGTCACCGTGAGCATGAGCGTGTAGAGGAACATCACGATGCCCGAGATCAGGCCGTTCGATCCGCCGTAGCGCAGGTCAAGCATTTCAGTGACTGTCGTCACCTTGAGCTTCACGATCCGCTTCGCGAGGAACGCGCTGAGCACCAGAATGCCAAGACCGATGCAGGTGACGAGCCAGGCACCCGAAAGGCCGTACTGCCAGCCGAGACCGATCCCACCGACGGTCGACGCGCCGCCAAGGACGATTGCGCTCATTGCGCCGGAGTACATGAACCCGCCGAGCCGGCGGCCCGCGACGAGATAGTCGCTCTTCGACTTGGAGCGCTTCATGCCCCAATAGCCGACGCCCAGAATGCCAGCGAGATACGCGGCGATGATGATGTAGTCCAGGACCACAGTGTCCTCCTTGATCGGTGGTGTGGATCGACACCGATCCGTGGTGTCGACGCCGACTGCGTGCTTCTTCTAGGGACGGTACTCAGGTTTCACGCCGAACACGACGGCGATTTATCCTAGATCGAGTCGCCGATAGGATGAAACATCTTGACCCGAGGAGAAACCGTGCACCCCGCCCCCACGCTGCTTGACCGCGCCACGGTCCCCCTCGCAACGCTCCTTGACGAGCCGTCGCTCGAAGCGGAGCTCGTGTCCCCCTCCCCCGGCGCACTCAGCGCCGACCCGCGACTCGCGGCACGCATTAGGAGCACGCCAGTCGCGTCGTCGATCGTCATCGAGCTCGAAGACCCGGGGCTCTACATGCTGCCGGGCGATCTACTGCTGGTCACCGGGCTTGCCTTCTCGGGCAATGCTGAGCACGACCAGGCGTACGTTGACCGGCTACTCGCAGCAGGAGTGCCCGCGCTCGTATTTGGTCTTGAACCGGTGCACGCCGAGATTCCACCAACCCTCCTTGCCGCATGCCAGGCCGTCGACTTCCCGCTCATTGTGCTGCCACCGCCAATCTATTTCGCCGCCGTCACGAGCACCCTCAACCGGGCACTGGAGACCGAGCGCACGCGCGCCCTCGAGCACATGAACACGCTCGCGCGGCACCTCACTGAAGCCGTGCTGCAGCATCGGCCAGCGCAACGCCTCGTCGAGCGACTCGCGACCGACCGAGGAAGCTGGGCGGCACTGCGCATCGGCGACGAGCTGTATCTCGGCGGCCACACCCCAGCGGGCGCAAACTTCTTGGATCTCTTTGCGGACTTCGATGAACGGCTCCGCCGCCCCCGGGGGTCTCGCGCTGGCGCGTCCGCGGTGTTCACCGCGATCACCGTGGCCGGCGTCGACTACGAAGTCGCCGCGCATGAGGCTGCACCGCGCAACTCGCGGGGTCGGAACGCCGAGGGCACCGCGATTCTCGCGATTGGCAGGTCGCCACGCCTGTCAAGAATCGATCTCACCGCACTCCAGCTCGCCGCGAACCTCGTCGGTCTCCTCCTCCAACTTCCTGCCGCCCAGTCGATGGCGGTGGATCAGCTCATCATGCAGCTACTCATGGAGCGGCACGGTTCGCAGATCATCGGTGCCGAGCGTGAACGGTTCGCGCGGCTCGTCGGCAATTCCCTCGGGGGCGGAGCGAAAACCGCGCACGCGGTCATCGCGATTCGCAACCCCCGCCTCCCGGCTGACCACGACCCGGTGCCGGCGGGTGAGACCGTCGCCTCTGACACGAACTGGCTGCGGAATC
This sequence comes from Leucobacter sp. BZR 635, assembly GCF_048061935.2. Classification (NCBI taxonomy): domain Bacteria; kingdom Bacillati; phylum Actinomycetota; class Actinomycetes; order Micrococcales; family Microbacteriaceae; genus Leucobacter; species Leucobacter sp. BZR 635. The sequence goes on from NZ_JBLUNZ020000018.1 coordinate 11,132, forward strand.
TCCTCCACACCCCGTTTGTCGAGCATCGTTCAAAGCAGTTGCGCGCGTTTGTCGGGAGCCCGCCGAGTCCCGGGGAGTTCCAGCACGCTGAACAGCTGGGGTGGCTGCTCGCAGTGAGCAAACCGCGAGCATTTTTGGAGCTGCCGACCGCGATGCAGGAGGCCGAGGAGTTTGCGCGCGCAGCACTCCACATCGGCGGGCACGTCGACGGCAACGCTGAGCCGAACGCGACGAGTTGGCCGCTGGCGGCCGCGGCAGACCCAGCGGTCGCACGCGTCGCCGCAGCGCAGTGGCTTGCGCCGCTGCTCGCAGCGAATAAGGCAGAGCAGCGCACAGCACTCACGAGTTGGCTGCGGCAACACGGTTCGTGGGATCGCAGCGCCCGCGAGCTCGGCCTGCATCGCAATACCGTCAGGCGGCTCGTCGCCGAGTCCCAACAGCTCCTTGGCCGCGACCTTGAGGATCCGCTTGAGCGCGCAAGGATCCTGCTTGCGCTTACCGCAGTCGACGCAGAGCTGGCCCCGGGCGCATCACCCGGGGCCAGCTCTGATCGGTAACAGGTTGCGTTAGTCGCGTGCGGCCATCGCGCTGACGAGTTCGTAGACCACGTGGCTCGCGGCCACTGCGGTGATCTGCGCGTGGTCGTAGGCCGGGGCGACCTCGACGACGTCAGCGCCAACGATGTGCAGGTCAGCAAGACCGCGGATCAGGCGGAGCATCTCGCGGCTCGTCAATCCGCCGGCTTCGGGTGTGCCGGTGCCCGGCGCGTGCGAGGGATCGAGCACGTCGATGTCGATCGAGATGTAGAGCGGCTTGTCACCGACGCGAGTGCGGATCTTCTCGAGGGCCGCCGGGATCCCGTGCTCCTCGATAAACTCGCTCGTGACGATCTGGAAGCCGAGCATTGCGTCGTCCTCGAGATCCTGCTTGCCGTAGAGCGGGCCGCGGGTGCCGCCGTGCATCGACGCGGTCATGTCGATGAGGCCCTCTTCCGAGGCGCGGCGGAACGGGGTGCCGTGCGTCGTCGGTGCACCGAAGTAGGTGTCCCAGGTATCGAGGTGTGCGTCGAAGTGGAGCACGGCGACGGGGCCGTGCTTCTTGTTGATGGCGCGCAGCAGCGGCAGCGCGATCGTGTGGTCGCCTCCGATGGTGACGATCTTGTCAACCTTTTCGCCGAGCTCTGTTGCTGCTGCCTCAACCTGATCGACTGCCTCGTCGAGGTTAAAGGGGTTCGCAACGATGTCGCCTGCGTCGACAACCTGCTTCACGTAGAACGGCGATACGTCTTGCGCCGGGTTGTAGGGGCGGAGCAGGCGCGATGCCTCGCGCACGTGCGCGGGGCCGAAGCGCGCGCCGGGCCGGAAGCTCACGCCGCTGTCGAAGGGGACACCGACGACGGCGATGTCCGCCGCGGGGACGTCTTCAATGCGCGGCAGCTTCGCGAAGGTCGCGATGCCGGCGTAGCGGGGAGTGAGGCTCGCGTCGACGGGGCCCTGTGGAGTGTGTGCGGTCACGGGTAATTGCTCCTAACGTGTTGTCTAATAGTAAACTCTTGAGCACTATTAGTGAACTTCGTTCCAGCATAGACTGAGAGTCCAGCAGCGTCAACGCGTGGAACACCCAGCCCCGAGCCCGCCACGAAAGAGGAGCCACCGTGCGACCGATCCACCCCACCGCGGCCGAGACCCAGGTGCAGATCGGCGCGAAGCTCCGCAGCTCGCGGCAGGCGCAGGGCCTCACGCTCGAACAACTCGCAGTCGCGTCCGACCTCACCAAGGGCTTCATCAGCCGCATCGAGCGCGACGAGACCATGCCGAGCGTGCCAACGCTCGTACAGCTCTGCCAGGCGCTCTCGCTCCCCATCGGGTCGCTGTTTGAAGAACCAGACGTGCAGCTTGTCACCCTCGCCGACGCTCCCCGCATCAACATGGGTGGCATCGGCGCTGATGAGCGGCTCGTCACTCCGAGATCAGAAGAGCGCGTGCAGGTGCTTCGGTCGAGCGTCGAGCCCAACGGCTCGGGCGGCGACGAGCTCTACACCGTCAGTTGCGACGTCGAGTCGCTCCACTTGGTGTCGGGAACGGTCGATGTGCAGTTCTCCGACCGCACGGTCGCGCTCGCACCGGGCGACACCCTCACCTTCCCCGGCCGCACCCCGCACACGTGGCGGGCTGGCGCGGCGGGCGCCGAAATCGCGTGGATCCTCGTGCCGGCGGCCTGGAGCGGCTCGCGCTAACCTACTCGCCAGCTACTCGCCAGCTACTCGCCGAGGCTCTCCCAGTTTCGGCGAGCGAGATCCGCGGCCGCTTCTGCGTCTCCGGCGCGCATCGCGGCAACGATCCGTTCGTGGCGCTCGGGCGAGAGTCGCCCCGGCGTCGCCCCGAAGTGCAGATACTCGGCACGGTGCAGCATCGGCGCAACACCCTCGAGCTGTTCGGCAATGAGCGGGTTTCCCGCCACACGTACCGGCACCGCGTGGAACGCGTCGTCGGCCCGGATCGCCTCCCCCGCGTCACCGTCGGCAATCGCCACCCCGAGCCGCACATTCGCCTCGAGCATCTCGGCGTAGTCCGCGTCCGCCATCTTGCCCACCGCGACCCGCGTTGCGAGCGCGTGGAGCTCGCTCACGATCTGCTGCGCCCAACACACGCGCTGTGGGTCTTCCGGGGCGACTGCCGTCAGTCGGCCCGGAGTCGATACGACGAGTCCCGCGCGCGCCAGCCTGAGAAGCGCTTCGCGGATGGGAGTGCGCGAGACGCCAAGCCACGCGCTGAGCTCCACATCGCGCAGCTGCTCACCCGGGAGCAGCTCGCCACGAACAATGGCGTCACGGAGACTGATGTACACGTCGTCGCGCAGGAGCGTCCTCGCATGCAGCTCGCGCTCTGAAGGAACCGGCATCAGCCTCAACTCTCGTCGTCGTCATTCGAGGATATGCGCTTGACGCACCCCTTCTCGCGCAATATATTGCATATTACATCGGTTGGGTCCACAGCCAGGCCTCACCTGCAGTTTCGCAGTCAAAGGAGACATCGTGAACGCATCGCACGCACTCGTACCCGGGATTGCTGGCCACCAGCGCTACCCGCTCACCTTCGGCCCGAGCCCCATCCACAAGCTGCAGCGCCTCACCGACAATCTCGGCGGCGCGCAGATCTGGGCAAAACGCGACGACTGCATCTCGGGGCTCGCATTCGGCGGAAACAAGACGCGCAAGCTCGAGTACATCGTCCCCGACATCCTCGCCTCCGGCGCCGACACCATTGTGTCGATCGGCGGCGTCCAGTCGAACCACACCCGCCAGGTCGCCGCAACCGCCGCCCACCTCGGGCTGAAAGCCCGTCTGGTGCAGGAACGCTGGGTCGATTGGGACGACCCTGTCAACGACAAGGTCGGCAATATCGAGCTCTCGCGCATCATGGGCGCCGACGTCAGGCTCGATCCGCGCGGCTTTGACATCGGCATCCGCGATAGCTGGGAAGAAGCCATCGCAGACGTGGAGGCCAACGGCGGGACGCCATACGCGATCCCCGCCGGCGGATCCGTTCACCCGCTCGGCGGCCTCGGATACGCACACTGGGCACAGGAGGTCGCCGAGCAGGAGCAGCAGCTTGGCGTCTTCTTCGACACGATCATCGTCTGTGCCGTCACCGGGTCAACCCAGGCCGGAATGATTGCCGGCTTTGCGGCACTCGAGGACGCGGGCGGGAGGCCGCGCAAGGTCATCGGCATCGACGCATCGGCGACCCTCGACAAGACCATCGCACAGGTCACCCGCATCGCCACCAACACCGCAGACCTCATCGGCCTCGGACGCGCGCTCCGCGACGACGAGATCACGATCCTCCCCGGGTGGGAGGGCCCGGCGTACGGCATTCCCGACGCTTCGACGATCAACGCCATCACCTCGCTGGGATCTCTCGAGGGAGTGATCGTCGACCCGGTCTACGAAGGGAAATCGATGGCCGGCCTCATGGATCTCGTACGCGACGGACGCATCTCGGCCGATTCGAACGTGCTCTACGCACACCTCGGCGGCCAGCTCGCCCTCAACGCTTACTCGTCGGAGTTCAGCGGCTAGCTTTCGGCTCCGCTCGCTGGCGACTCCGGCGCAAACACGATCACACTGCGAGTACGCTCTCCTCGTCGCATGGCGTCAAAAGCTTCATTCACCTCGTCGAGCGCGATCCTGGCACTGATGAGCTCGTCAAGCGGCAGCTCTCCGGCAAGGTAAGCAGCCGCCACTCGAGGAAAGTCCCGAGCAGGAACTAGCCCGCCATAGTTCGAACCGATAATGGTTTTGCCTTCGTAAGCCAGCAGGAGGGCGTCGAGGGTGAGCGGGTGCCCCTCCGGCGGCAAACCGACAAACACCGCCCGCCCGCCTGGGCGAAGGAGCGTCGGAAGCTGCTCCATTGTCGGGATCCTCCCGATCGCCTCGAAGGCCACATCCGCACCGCCAGCCGTCAGCGCGGCGACCTCTGCCGGAAGCTCAGGCCCGCCGATCAGCCCGTGGGTCGCACCAAGACGCTTCGCCTCAGCAAGTTTCTCCTCCGAGACATCGACCGCAATAATCGGCGTGGCACCTGCGAGCCGCAGCGCGGAGATGATGGATAGCCCAACGCCACCTGCGCCAACGACCACCGCTGATTCGCCAGCGAGCACCTCCGCGTTGTTCACCACCGCGCCGTAGCCCGTTCCAACGGAACAGCCAATGAGGCTCGCAACGTCAAACGGCACTCGTTCATCGATCTTGATCGCCGCAAAATCAGGTACCACGATGTGCTCACTCATCGCTCCAACCGCGAGGTAAGGCCACGCCTCGGCACCGTCAAGCGACTGCCACCGTGTGGTGCCATCCGGCAACCTCGACTCGTTCGACTTCACCCGCATGCATGCCCACGGCTTCCCCCCGGCGCATTCCCCGCAACGCTGGCATGCCTGGTGCCAAGCGACCACCACATGATCACCGACGGCCAGCTCACGCACGCCGGCCCCGACAGCTTCGACAACGCCCGCTGCTTCGTGCCCCATCACGGCGGGCATCGGCACGTTCCATTCGCCGTCAATGACATGGCGATCCGATCCACACACACCGGCAGCGCGCACCGCGATCCGCACCTCGCCGTGTGCTGGAGCATCGAGGCGAAGCTCTTCGACAGCGAGCCGATCTCCATCGCCGCGGTACACTGCGGCACGTACTGTAATCGAGTTGGCCATGGTTAGTTCCTTCCGGCGGCCGCAAACGTGTCAGGTCCCCCATACGCGCCGCGGCCGCGGCGCACATACAGCAGGTAGTTCAGCGCGAGATAGCTCACCATTGCGATCAGCACGGCAGGAACCGTCGCCGTCGCGACCCGGAACAACGGCTGCGTTTCTAGCGTGATCGGGTTGTATACCCAGAGGTAGAAGGTTGAAGCGAGCGCAACAGCGAGCATCGCCGCGATGTTCACCCCACCCGTGAACCGCAGCGGATCGCTCGGGCCACTTCTGTACAGGGCGCGCAGCGGCACCACTTGGCGGCGCATCACGAAGTAGTCGGCAACGATCACGCCGCAAATGGACGCGATGAACGCACCGCTGATGACGACGAACGTCATGAACTGCTCGTACATGAAGCCCGGAAAGAAGCTCAGCACAGCGGGCAGCGCAAGAAAGCCAGCAGCGAGCACAGGCCAGCGCAATCTCGAGAGCGCTTTCCCGCTGGACTGCTTCACAGCAAGCACGGTCGAGTAGGCGATTGACGCCATGCTCGTGACGTTGGCAAACCCAACAAACAGCAGTGTGAGCACGCCAAGAACAGGCCCGCCGAGCGGAACCATCCACGACGTCGGATCCGCCTGTCCGAACAACAGGCCTGCCGCCATGCCGACGAGCTGCGCAACGACAGTACCAATAAAGATTCCGCCATACGCGGGCCAGACTGCCGCGCGCGGTCCGCGCGTCAGGCGCGCGAGGGTGCCCATGACGGGCCACCACGACAGGCCAGCCCCGAGGTTAAACTCGACGGCCATCATGAAGTTCAGTTGCTCGTCGGCGAATGGCGCGAGCGGTTGCGCCGCCAGAAGCTCTCCCCAGCTGTAGTGCGTCATCAACAGAATCATCATCAGAGCGACCACCACGAGCAGCCCCGGCGCTACAAAGCGATTCAACTTGCTGATTGTCACCGGTCCTCGCGACAGGATGATCCAGCCGACGAAGATAGCGAGCAGCGCGAACACCGTCACAATCGGCCCAAACTGCGCGAACTCAGTTCCAAAGGCTTGATTCGAGATCTCAGTGAAGGCCCGTCCGAACATCACCCCGAGCAGCGAGGTCCAGCCCATCTCAGTGAGCAGCACCACGACAAACACCACGATGCCCACGCCGACGATACCGAAGACCGACTTCAACACTCGGTACTGTTCGATTCCGAGCCGCTGACTGAAAAGCACGCTTCCCAGAGTCATGATCGCGAGCCCGATGCTGTTGCCAATGAGCATGGCCGCAATGCCGTCGGTAAAGCCCACGAGCAGCACCGTCGACCCTCCCGTGAGAAACGCCCAAGTCGCGATGGCAAGGCTCAGCGTCACCCAGCTGAAGTCTCCGCCGCTCCAGGTGCGCTCATGTTTGAGCAGGGGAAGGGAACCGTACGTAGCTTCTTTCGAGACCGCTGCTTCGACCCCAGTGGGCTCGCCTCGCGCCGGCCGCGCGCTCACAGCGCCACTCCCAGGATCGCTACGGCAACGATGCCCACGACCACGACAAGAAACAGTGTCAAACTTTTCCCGCTCATTGCCGCGTGCACCGGATCTGCGGCTTCCTCAGTCTCGAGGATGGTGAGCCGACGTTCGAGCTCCACTTCCAGCTCCGTGAATTCAGACATGTGGGTCCGACCTCCTTGTTAGTCCCCGCGATACCGCTTCGTAAACCACAGAAAGACTAAGACGCGGAGCGTACGTTCTCAACCGAATTTGCATGCTGACGCACCCTCATATGCGGAAATTGCCCGAATCCGTTCATTTGAGTCACAACATCACCCCATAGGGTGTGCTTTGGTGCGCAAACGCTCGCGTACGCTCGACCAGATTTCCGGAGGCAACGTGGAACAGGGCGCAATTTCCGAAGGGCTTCGTGCTCGGGTGCTTGACGAGCTCCGAGCAAACGGAAGAGCGAGCTTCGCCCACATTGCCGCAAAACACGGCACCACGCGGCGCTTCGTGAGTAGCGTCGTCCAAAGTGCACTCGAGAACGAAGAGCTTCGCATCACGGTGTCCATCAGCCCTGACCTGCTGGGGCTCGAGCGGTTCGCGTACGTGCAGATCGCGCTCGACGGCCCGATAGCCGAGGCTCGGGATGCGTTGATTGCGATGCCAGAAACCACGTTTATCGCGGAAATCACGGGCAGCTACGCGCTCGATGCAGAGCTGCGTGCCGGCGCGGATCCTCACCTTCGGGACACGGTCGACTACATCCGCCAGCTTCCCCACGTCCGCGAACTGCGGATTCACCACTACGACAGCATCGAGATCAACCTCTACTCCCCGATCCGCACCGGGCGCACGAGCTTCGTGGTCGATAACTCGGATCGCGCCATAATCCGGCACCTGCAGCGGGACGGCAGGGCAACCTTTCGCGAGCTCGGCGAAGCCGCAGCAATTTCCGCAAGCGGTGCACGGCTGCGGCTGGCACGGCTCACCAATCACGGCGCCGTAAAGGTCGTCGGAATCCCGACACGTGGCAGCCATGCCGCAACGCTCACCGTTGGTGCGGGCATTCAGGTCCGAGGCCCGCTTGCGGCCGCGATCGAACGCGTCCGCGAACTCGGGCCCGAGTTTCTTGCTGTGTCTTCGGGCGGGTACGACCTCATCGCGACCCTTTCCGGTGGATCGCATGACGAGATCCTCAGGCTCACCGACCGGCTCCGTTCACATCCCGAAGTATCCCGCGTGGACACCTGGGCCAACCTCCGCATGCTCAAGGAGCAGTACGGAGAGGGAGATCTCCTCAGCTGACCCGTCGAGCCAGGCTGGGGGATCGTCCGAACGCCCGAGCGAGGGAGAGCTGTCTCAGCTCGCGGGCAGCGCCTCGGCGAGCACCCGCAGGGTGTTGCCACCCATGATCGCCCGAATGTCGTCGTCGCTGTGCCCGCGGTTCATCAGCTCCTGCGTGATGATCGCGAGCTCGCTCGTGTCCCACGCCACCTCCGTCGAACCGTCGTAATCGCTGCCGAGTGCCGCAGTTTCAATGCCACCGACCTTCACGACGTGATCGATCGCATCGACGACCGCCTCCGGGGTGAGCTCGCAGACCGCCGCGTCCCAGTAGCCGACGCCAACAACACCACCGGTCTTCGCGATCCCGCGAATCTCGTCGTCCGTGAGGTTTCGGTTCACGTCACACGTTGCCTGGACGCCGCCGTGGCTCGCCACGACCGGCTTCGTCGATTGCTCAAGCACTTCGGCAATCGCGGGGTGACTCGCGTGCGCAACGTCGACGACGATCCCCATCTCCTGCATCCTCGTGACTGCCGCGCGGCCCATGTCAGTGAGCCCGCCCTTGCCGACTCCGTGCATCGAGTCCGCGAGCTCGTTATCGAAGAAGTGCGTGAGCCCCGCCATGCGCATGCCCTTGTCGAAGAGCACATCGAGGTTTTTCGGGTCACCCTCGAGATTCTGCAACCCTTCGACCGAGAAGAGCGCGCCGATGACCGGGTCTCCCCCGGCGCGATCCGCGAGGAGTTGTTTCAGCTCCTGCTGGTTCGTAATGACGCGCAGCGCACCTTCCGAGGCTGCGGCGTCACGTTGCAACTTGTCTGCGTGATATTTCGATCGCTCAAGCAGCGAGAACCAGGTCTTCGGCGGCTGCAACTGCGCGACGGACAGCAGCGTGATGTTGTCGGTGTCACCCGTGTTCGAGTCGTAGTTTTGCCCCTTCGGCGACTTCGACACGGACGAGAAGACCTGCAGCGCGACGTTCCCGTCCTGCAACCTTGGCACGTCGACGTGCCCACGATCTGCGCGGGTATTTAGCGAGCGATCCCACATGAGCGTGTCCGAGTGCAGATCCGCCACCGCGAGCTCCGCGTGCAGCGTGCGCGCCGCTCCCGAGACCTCGGGAATCGGATCCCCGGTCACCTCATTCATGCTCTTCTCGGCGATGCCTGGGGCGAGCGCGAAAAACGCCGTCCCCGCGAGGGCGAGCACGAGTACTCCGCCAATGATTGTTCGCTTCACCCAACGGCGCTGTTTAGGGGTCTCCATAGCGAGAGACGCTAGCAGTGCCAAGGGTCACCCCAGGTTCCGCATAGAGGATTCATCTAAATCTCTGGGCGCGCCTCTGGTTGAGCTGTGAGCATCTTCCCAAGCACGAGATGGGCCGGCCCGCGACGCAAAACGGGGGTGGGTGCCACTTCGGCACCCACCCCCGTTTTCGCGATCGCAACTACGCTCGTACGGCCGCCAGCGTCTTCTTGCCGCGGCGCAGCACCGCGAACTTGCCGTGCAGCAGATCCGCTGCAGCGAGCTCGGCGTCCTCCGCCTCGACCTTGACGTTGTTCACGTAGACCCCGCCCTGCGCGATCGCGCGGCGACCCTCGCCGAGACCCTTCACGAGTCCGGTGTCCGTGAGCAGCTGCGCGATGCTCGTGCCAGCAGCCCCCTCGGCCTGCGGCAGCTCGGAAACCGCGCCAGCAAGCGACAACTCGTCGAGCGCAGTGAGCTCGCCCTGGCCAAACAGCGCAGCAGACGCGTCGATCGCGCCCTGCGTGGCCTGCGTGCCGTGCACGAGCGAGGTGACCTCGAGCGCGAGGCGCTTCTGCGCCGCACGCTTGAACGGCTCCTCCGCGACCTGCGTCTCGTACTCCGCGATCTCAGCGCGCGTCAGGAACGTGAACACCTTCAGGCGGTCGATCACGTCGGCATCAGCCTGGTTGAGCCAGAACTGGTAGAACGCGTATGGCGAGCACATCTCCGGGTTGAGCCAGATTGCGTTGCCCTCGCTCTTCCCGAACTTCGTGCCGTCGGCATTCGTGATGAGCGGGGTGCCGATCGCGTGCACGCTCGCGCCCTCGGCCTTGCGGATGAGATCGGTGCCGCTCGTGAGGTTGCCCCACTGATCCGACCCACCGGACTGCAGCTTGCAGTCGTACTGGCGGTAGAGCTCGAGGTAATCAAGGCTCTGGAGGATCTGGTAGCTGAATTCGGTGTAGCTAATGCCCTCGTCTGAGTCGAGGCGCTTGGCAACAATGTCTTTCTTGATCATCGTGCCGACGCGGAAGTACTTGCCGATGTCGCGGAGGAAGTCGATCGCGCTCAGTGGCGCTGTCCAGTCAAGGTTGTTCACCAGGCGCGCGGCGTTATCGCCCTCGAAGCTGAGGTAGCGCGACACCTGCTCGCCCAGCGAGTCGACCCACTGCGAGACGGTCTCGCGAGAGTTCAGCGTGCGCTCCGAGGTCGGGCGCGGATCGCCGATGAGGCCGGTTGACCCGCCGACGAGGCCGAGGGGCATGTGGCCCTTGAGCTGCAGCCGGCGCATGAGCAGCAGCTGGACGAGGTGCCCCAGGTGCAGGCTCGCCGCGGTCGGGTCAAAGCCGCAATAGTAGGTGAACGGTTCGCCCTCAAGCAGTTCAGACAGCGCCGTAGCGTCCGTCGATACGTGGATCAGCCCGCGCCACTCCAGCTCGTCCCACAGGGTGGGAAAGCTGTCATCGATGCGCTGGTTGGCCATGAGCTCGGTGCGTTCGTTCAATTCAGACACGCCTCGCAGTTTACCGTCTTTGCTGAGGGGCCCGTGAACCTCTGCAGGTTCTACGCCTCGCGGGCGACCGGAGCCGGCCCGCCGCCGTTGTAATCAATCGTCGGGGCACCGGCGTTGAGCCTGCTATCGATGAGGTCAAATCTCCGAGTGAACTCTTTCCGCAGGTCGTTGATTTGCGCTCCCAACTCAGTTCGGAGGTTGTCGCTGCGCTTCACAAGCTCGTTTTGGAACTGTAGGAGAGCATAAAAAACGCCGTCGATTCTCGCGTTCGCAGCATCAAACCGAGCCCAAACGCCCTCAAAGTTCTTGTCAGTCCTAGCTTCCATGGAATCCATCCGCCGGTCCATGCCGTCAAGGCGAGCGTCGACCGCGTCAAAGCGCTTATCGACCCCGTCGAACCGCTTATCGACTGTTTCAAACCGCTTATCGACCGCGTCGAACCGCTTGCCGACCGTTTCAAACCGCTTATCGACCGCGTCGAACTTCTTATCGACCCCGTCGAACTTCTCATCCATGGTCTTGCGGAGCACGCTGTTGCCACGCAGCACCGCCACGAGGATGGTGATCATTCCGGCGACCAACCCGATCACTTCAGCAACACTCACTAGCTCACTCCTTTTGGTCTGTTGCCTCTGGCGGGAATTGCTTCCACGATACGTGCCAAGGCCGGCTCTCGCCACGAAAAACCGGGCGAAGGCCCACATCAGTGGAAAACTCAACAAAACGAAGCAAAAAAGCCGGCCTGTGGACAACGATCCACCGGCCGGCTTTTGTACGCGCGCAGAGACTAGCCGCGGAACTCCGCGATCTTGCCCGCGAGCTTCTCGAGCTGCTCGGCGACGCGCACGGAGGCAGTACCGCCAGCGCCCACGCGGGAGTTCACCGATCCCTCGATCGTGAGCACACCGCGCACCGCGGGAGTGAGGTGCTCGGAAACCGAAGCCAGCTCATCGTCGCTCGGCTCGTGGAGCTCGAGGCCGCGCTCCTCGCAGTACCGCACGAGCTCGCCCGAGATCTCGTGCGCGTCGCGGAAGATCACGCCCTGCTTCACAAGCCACTCGGCGACGTCGGTCGCGAGTGAGAAGCCCTGCGGCGCGAGCTCGGCCATGCGCTCGGTGTCGAAGCGCATCGTCGCAACCATGCCGACAAAGGCCGGCAGCAGCACCTCGAGCTGGTTGACGGAGTCGAAGACCGGCTCCTTGTCCTCCTGCAGGTCGCGGTTGTACGCGAGCGGCATCGCCTTCAGCGTCGCGAGCAGGCCGGTGAGGTTACCGATAAGGCGGCCCGACTTGCCGCGCGCGAGCTCGGCGATGTCCGGGTTCTTCTTCTGCGGCATGATGCTGGAGCCAGTGGAGTAGCCGTCGTGCAGGCGCACGAAGCCGAACTCCTTGGTGTTCCAGAAGATGATCTCTTCGCTCAGGCGCGAGAGGTCGATCCCGATCTGCGCGGTGATGAACGCGAACTCAGCGACGACGTCGCGCGCAGCGGTGCCGTCGATCGAGTTCTCGAGGGGCTCGCCGAGGCCGAGCTCCGCGGCGACGAGCCGGGGATCAAGCCCGAGCGAGGACCCTGCGAGGGCGCCACCGCCGTAGGGCGAGGCGCTCGCGCGGGCCTTCCAGTCGCGGAGGCGCTCGAGATCGCGCACGATCGGCCACGCGTGCGCGCCGAGGTGGTGTGCGAGGAGCACGGGCTGCGCGTGCTGCAGGTGCGTGCGTCCGGGGAGGATCGCGCCCTCATGGGCGACGGCCTGCGCGTGCAGCGCCTCAAGCAGGTCGACGAGCATGTCGCCGATGATCGCGGCGTGGTCGAGCAGGTACATGCGCACGAGCGTGGCGATCTGGTCGTTGCGGCTGCGGCCCGCGCGGAGCTTGCCGCCGAGCTGCACGCCGGTGATCTCGATGAGACCGCGCTCGAGCGCCGAGTGCACATCCTCGTCGGCCTCCGCCGCGACGAAGCGGCCGTCCGCGACGCGTGCCGAGAGCTCGTCGAGCGAGGCACGCATGTCGGTGAGCTCGTCCGGCGTCAGGTAGCCGGCGCACGCGAGCGCGCTCGCGTGCGCCTTCGAACCCAGGATGTCGTACTGCGCAAGCACCCAGTCAAACTGCGTGGACTTGCTGAGCTTCAGCAGCTCGGGCGACGGGCCGCTCGCGAAGCGGCCGCCCCAGAGCGCGCCGTCCTCGGCCGCCCGGTTGCCGTTGTCTGCCCCTGCGGGTACCTGCTCAGTCACTTGCTCTCCTTCAACAGCCATGCCATCAGCGCCTTCTGGGCGTGCAGCCGGTTCTCGGCCTCGTCCCAAACCACGCTCTGATCCCCGTCGATAACCTCCGGGGCAACTTCGTATTCGCGGTACGCGGGCAGGCAGTGCAGGAAGATCGCGTCGTCCTTCGCCTGCGCCATGAGCTCCCCGGTCACCCGGTATGAACCAAAGGTCGCGATCCGCTCGGCCTTCTCGGCCTCCTGCCCCATCGACACCCACGTGTCGGTAATCACGGCGTCCGCGTCTGCGACGGCCGCGACGGGATCGGTGAGCACCGTGACGCTGCCACCGGTCTCTGCAGCGATGCGCTTCGCGTCTTCGATAATGTCCACGCGCGGGTGGAAGCCAGTCGGCCCAGCAACGCGGATGTGCATGCCTGCGGTCGCGAACCCCAGCAGGTACGAGTGCCCCATGTTGTTCGCGGCGTCGCCGAGGTAGGTCGCGGTGAGCCCGGTGAGCTCGCCCTTCTGCTCACGGATCGTCTGCAGGTCGGCGAGGATCTGGCAGGGGTGGAAGTCATCAGACAGCGAGTTGATCACGGGAACGGTCGCGCGCTCTGCCATCTCTTCGAGCCCTGAGTGCGCGTGCGTGCGCCACACGATGAGCGACACCATGCGCGAGAGCACCTTCGCGGTGTCTGCGATCGATTCCTTCGCGCCGAGCTGCGCCTCGCCCGGGTTCACGATGATCGGGTTGCCGCCGAGATCGGAGATGCCTGCGGCGAAGCTGAATCGGGTGCGGGTGGAGGTTTTGTCGAAAAGCACCGCAACGGACTGCGGGCCCTCGAGGGGTCGCTCGCTGAAGCGGTCTCGCTTCATGCGCGCAGCCAGGTCGAGCACCTCGCGCTGCTCCGCGGGCGTCAGGTCGTCGTCTCTTAGGAAGTGCCTCATCACCCAGCCAGCTTACTCGCCCGCACACTGTGGCAGAATCTTGGCCATGTCACTTCCCCGCCTCGTTGCCTTCGATCTCGACGACACTCTGGCTCCTTCAAAGTCCCCCGTTCCTCACCGCATGCTGAGCGCCTTCGCTGAGTTACTTGACCGCACAACCGTCGCCGTGATTTCAGGCGGCAACTTCGAGCAGTTCGAGGCACAGCTCATCTCGCAGCTCGACTCCGCAGACTCGGTCTCTGAAGAGGCGCTCACGCGGCTCCACCTGCTCCCCACCTGTGGCACTCGCTACGAGCGGCGCGAGGCGGGCGCGTGGCACACCGTGTACCGCGAGCAGCTCACCCAGGACGAGCGCGACGCGGCGCTCACCGCGCTCCGCGAGGAGGCTGAGCGGCTCGGACTGTGGGAGGCTGAGCCCTGGGGCGAGATCCTTGAGGATCGCGGCTCACAGATCACCTTCTCGGCTCTCGGCCAGCGCGCCCCGGTCGATGCCAAGCACGCCTGGGATGCCGACGGGACCAAGAAGAACACCCTCCGCGCCGCAGTAGCCGAGAGGCTCCCGGGCCTTGAGGTGCGCAGCGGTGGATCGACCTCCGTCGACATCACCCGCCGCGGGATCGATAAGGCCTACGGCATGCGCAAGCTTGAGGAGCACACGGGCATCTCACTCTCGGAGATGCTCTTCGTGGGCGATCGCCTCGACCCGGACGGCAACGATTACCCGGTGAAGGCGATGGGCGTCACCTCCCACGCGGTAGCGGGATGGGAAGACACCGCAGACTTCGTCGAGCAGCTCCTCGCGAAGTAGTAGCAGCAGAAAGACCTGTGGCCCCACCAGCTGGTGGGGCCACAGGTCTTTCTGCTGCGGGCAGCGCCCGCGGGGCTCGCTACGCTTCGACGGCGGCAGCCTCGACTGAAGCAGCCTCGCCCGATGCGGGCGCGTCAAGCGCGAGCTCGAGCACGCGCGTGGTGCGCTCAAGCGATGCCTTCGCTGCCTCGGGACGACCGTTGAGGCCCTCGCCGAGGGCGGGCACCTGCTCCTTGAAAATCTTCTCCCACTTCGACGAGTACTCGTCGGGGAAGCAGGTCTCGAGCACACCGAGCATGGCGTGGACCGCGGTCGAGGCACCCGGCGATGCGCCGAGCAGACCCGCGATCGATCCGTCCGCTCCGGTGATGACCTCGGTGCCGAACTGCAGGATGCCGCCCTTTTCGGGGTCCTTCTTCATGACCTGCACGCGCTGACCTGCGGTGACCATCTCCCAGTCTTCGCTGCGTGCGCTGGGAAGGTACTCGCGGAGCGTCTGCATCTGCTTCTCGCGGCTCGCGAGCAGCTCAGTCACGAGGTACTTCTCGAGCGAGAACTCGGTGAGGCCGACCTTGACCATCGGGCCCAGGTTGTGGGCACGGATCGAGCCGGGCAGATCCCACCAGGAGCCCTTCTTCAGGAAGTTCGGGCTGAAGCCTGCGTACGGTCCGAAGAGGATGCTCTTCTCGCCATCAATGATGCGGGTGTCGAGGTGCGGCACCGACATCGGGGGCGCGCCCACTGCGGCCTTCCCGTATACCTTCGCGTTGTGCTGTTCGACGATCTCGGGGTTCGTGGTCTTCAGGAACTTGCCGCTGATCGGGAAGCCGCCGAAGCCCTTGATCTCGGGGATACCCGAGGACTGCAGCAGCGGGAGTGCGCCGCCGCCAGCACCAACGAACACGAACTTCGCGTTCACAACGGTCGGGCCGTAACCGGCGCGGCTGCGAACGTGCACGTCCCAGGTGCCGTCGCTCTTGCGCTTCAGCTGCTTGACCTCGGTCTCAAGGTTCACCTTTGCCCCTGCGGTCTCCAGGTAGCTGAAAAGCTGACGGGTGAGCGCGCCGAAGTCGACATCGGTGCCGGCCTCCGAACGCGTCGCCGCGACAACCTCGCTCTTGGCGCGGCGATCGATGACGAGCGGTGTCCACTCGGCGATCTTCGCGGGGTCGTCGCTGAACTCCATGTCGGCGAAGAGCGGCTCGGTCTTGAGCAGCTCGTAGCGACGACGCAGGTAGTCGACGTTGTCTTCGCCGCGCACGAAGGTCATGTGCGGGGTCGGGTTGATGAAGCTCGATGGCTCCCCGAGGATCCCACGCTCAACGAGGGTGGACCACCACTCGCGTGAGAGCTGGAACTGCTCGTTGATGTTGATCGCCTTGTCGGCGGACAGGCTGCCGTCCTTGCCCTCAGGCATGTAGTTCAGCTCGCAGAGCGCCGCGTGGCCTGTGCCCGCGTTGTTCCACCCGTTACTACTCTCGGTCGCGACTTCGCTGCGGGACTCGAAGACCTCAATGGTCCAGTCCGGGCGAACCTGCTTCATGAGGGTTCCGAGCGTTGCGCTCATCACTCCGCCGCCGATAAGTACGACATCTACCGTCTTAGTGCTCACGATCTTGAAGTGTACCTCGGTTATCGGGGCGTTCGCTGCCGTTGCCACTCAGGGAGCCCCGTTTTAGTCGAGCGCCTGGCGTCTCGCTTCGGCGAGTGTTTCAACTCCGGAGTCGATGATTCGCGTGTATCCGAGCCGTTCGGCCTCGGAAACTCGCTGCGCGCCCGAGGTCACGGATCGAATTTCTCCGGCCAGTGAAATTTCACCGAATGCGGCAAGTTCGAGGGGTAGCGGCTGGTCTGCGACGGCTGAAATCACCGCGAGAGCGATCGCGAGGTCTGCTGCCGGCTCGCTGAGCTTCACTCCCCCGACCGTCGACACGTAGACGTCTTGGTCGTGCAGACGCACGCGGGCACGCCGCTCGAGCACCGCGAGGATCATCGCGACGCGCGACGGATCGACGCCGCTCGTGACGCGCCGCGGGTTCGGGGTCGCGCTCGTGGCCACGAGCGCCTGGATCTCGACGGGGAGCGCGCGCCTTCCCTCCATCGCGACCGTCGCGCACGTCCCGCTCACGGGCACGGTACCGCGGCCGAGGAAGAGCCCGCTGGGGTCGGCGACCTCGGCGATGCCGCCGCCGGTCATCTCAAAGCAGCCGACCTCGTCGGTCGGGCCGAAGCGGTTCTTGAGTGTGCGCAGAAACCGGAGCGCCGTGTTGCGGTCGCCTTCGAAGTGACAGACCACGTCGACGAGGTGTTCGAGCAGCCTGGGGCCCGCGATGGACCCGTCTTTCGTGACGTGGCCGACGAGGATCACGGGCGTGCCGCGATCTTTCGCCACGCGAATGAGCGCGGCCGCCACCTCGCGCACCTGCGATGGCCCGCCGGCGATGCCCTCGACCTGGTCGCTCGCGAGCGTCTGCACGGAGTCGATGACGATGAGGCCCGGATCGACCATCTCGATGTGCCCGAGCACCGACGCAAGGTCTGTCTCGGCGGCAAGGTAGAGCGTGTCGATGAGCGCGTTCGTGCGCTCGGCACGCATGCGGATCTGCCCGGTCGATTCTTCGCCACTCACGTAGAGCACACGGGCACCGTGCCCGGCAATGCGGGCCGCGACGTCAAGGAGCAGCGTCGACTTACCAACGCCGGGCTCACCAGAGAATAGGATCGCGGCCCCCGGCACGATGCCGCCGCCCAGGACGCGGTCGAGCTCAGCGATGCCGGTCTGCCGATGCTTCACCGAGTCACCGGAGAGCTCAGTGATCGGCT
Source organism: Leucobacter sp. BZR 635 (assembly GCF_048061935.2). Lineage (NCBI taxonomy): Bacteria > Bacillati > Actinomycetota > Actinomycetes > Micrococcales > Microbacteriaceae > Leucobacter > Leucobacter sp. BZR 635. The sequence goes on from NZ_JBLUNZ020000018.1 coordinate 28,644, forward strand.
TAGCCTCGCGACCGGCCTCTGGCGCGGCAGCCTTCGTGGTGCGCGCAAGCGATGCCCGGGTTGCCCCGCGCACATCGACGGTGCCCCACTGCTGGCATTCGCCGCAGCGACCCACCCACTTCGCTGCCTGCCAGCCGCACTCGCTGCAGACATACGCGCTGCTCGTTTTCGCCATGTAGTTGAGGCTAGCGGAGGCCCCCGACATCGCGCCGGGCGGCCGCCGGGCGGCCGCCAAACAGCCGCCAAACCCCGTGCGCGACATGCCGTGCTGCACGCTTTGCGAACTCGATTAGGATCTGCGGGCCGGATCCCGTAAGCTTTTCCGCGGTGACGTGTCCGAGCGGCCGAAGGTGCAACACTCGAAATGTTGTGTAGGCAACCCCTACCGTGGGTTCAAATCCCACCGTCACCGCCACAGTATGAAGGCCCCGCCTCCCGGAGAAATCCGGTCGAGTCGGGGCCTTCGTCATGCCATGAGTTCGCGGGCGTTTCACACGGCTCCACGAAGCAGTGACGCCTCTGTGTTATCAACAGGAATCGCAGGGCTAGTTCTCACGCACGCACAAATCCTGCGAATATTCTTGCGCAATCGGCTAACATGAATCAGCCCACTTCGTGGGCGTTCACCCCAGGTCGAAGGAGACTTCTCAGCATGCAGCGCAGCACTGGCTCAGAGACAGGAGCCGCCAACGCATACCTGGTGGCCGCGATCGCTTCCGAGGTCACGGCGACGGTGAGCTTGAAGGCGGCGCTCACCGAGCCGAGTTTCATTGCCGTCGTCGTCGTCGGCTACCTGGCCTCGTTCTTCCTGCTGGCCATGACACTTCGCAACGGGAAAAGCGTCGCTGCCGCCTACGGCATCTGGGGCGCGAGCGGCGTGGTGCTCACCGCAGTGGCCTCGTACTTCATCTTCGACGAGGCAATCTCACCGCGCATGGCGATTGGGTTCTGCCTGATCGCTCTCGGCGTCGTTGTGGTCGAAGCTTCGGCCGGCATGGGTGCGCAGGGCCGGGCTGCCCGCGAGCGGGCGTCGGCGAGCGTGCAGATGGGAGCTGAATGATGCTGGCAGCTTATGTCTCGCTCGGCGCCGCAATCCTCGTTGAGGTGTGCGCCACAATTGGCCTCCGCCACTCAGAGGGCTTCCGAAAGCGCCGGTGGATCGCGCCCGTTCTGCTCGGGTATTGCCTGTCCTACGCGCTGCTCTTTCTCTCGCTTCGATTCGGTATGCCGCTCGCCGTGGCATACGGGCTGTGGGCCGCATGCGGTGTGGCACTGACCGCGGCGCTCGCATGGAAGCTCTTTGACGAACCGGTGTCGCTCGTCGCTGGAATCGGGATTGCCCTGATGATCTCCGGGGTCGTTCTCGTAGAGTTCGGGTAAACACAACAACACGCTGGCCCCGGGTGGGGCTCAGCGTGTTGTTGTGACACAGGCGCTTACTGCACCGCAGGCTGTCTCGGCTGCACACCGAGCTCGGGCGCCTTGGCTCGCGAGTCCTTCGCGAAGAGCGCGATCACAAAGTTGAGCACGAATGTCGCGACGACCATGGCGACAAAGCCCACCGTGTAGTTGCCTGTTGCATCCTTCACTGCGCCGATGAAGTAGGGGTACACGAACCCGCCGACGATGAAGCCGATCCCGAGCACGAAGCCGTTCACGGCCCCGGCCATGCGCGGGGGAACTGACTCGGCCGCGAGCGCAAGCGCGAGCGGCATCCCCGTGTAGACGCCCAGGCCAACGAGCGGCAGGCATACCGCAACGAGCACGAAGTTGCCGCTCGCGAGGCCGAGCGTGAGCACGCCCATGAAGAGCGTCATCGCAGCGCCGGCGACGACGATAAGCCCCTTGCGCCGACCGAGCCGGTCGGAGACGAGCCCAAACCCGATCGAGGTGATCATCCCGATGACCACGTACAGCGATGAGAACAGACCAGCGAGCGCCGCGTCCCAGCCAGCGCCCTCGATGAGGATCGTGGGCATCCACACCGCGACGACTGCGAAGATTCCCCACTCGCCAATAAAGAAGGCGGCGGCCACGAGCACATTCCGGTTGAAGAGCCACTTCGCCAGCGACTGCTTGGCCTCCGCTGATTCGGCCGCGCTCACCTCTTGGGGCTCCGGCTTGGGCGCATCCTTGAGGAACAGCGCGGCGATGATGAACACGACGACGAGGAACGCGCCACCGATAGCCGAGCCAGTGCGCCACCCGACGGCGACCAAGACGATAGCAAACGCGTACAGCGCGAATGCGCTTCCGATTCCGTCCGAGGTGAACATCACGCCGAGCGCGATTCCGCTCTTGCGCTCACGCTCGAACCAGTTCACCGCCATCGTGTAGGGGCCGACAAAGAGCAACCCAACGCCGATACCGCTGACGGCCCGGCTGAGCATGAGGAGGGCATAATCGGGTGCCCAGGCGAACAGCAGCTGTCCGATGATCGAGGCGATGATGCCCACGAGGATGATCTTCTTAATCCCCAAGCGATCCCCGATGACTCCGGCGAAGGGCAGCACCAGACCGCCAACGAGGGCGGTGATTGACCCGAGAAGGCCGGACTGCGTTGCGGTAAGCGAGAACTCCTCCGCAATGTCGAGGAGCGACACGCTCCACCCGATGTAGGGGATGAAGCAGGCGATGAGCACCAGATACGAGAGCCCAAGCATCACCCACTTGGTTGACGGATTCTTGACGTTCATTGGCAAGGTTCTTCTCTTCTCTACGTTGAGTTCGACTATCAGATGCCCGAAACAAGTTTCGTTAAGAGATTGCATTCAAATATGCTGCATCAGCAGAAACATACCCCACTTTATTGCTGATATCGACTCTTTAGGTGAAATACTTTGCTCACCCTTCTCGTCGAGGCACGCAGCGATCTCACTGCAGCGCCGTCAAGCAGCGTCGATCCTTCCGTGCCGCTCTCACAGGGAACACGTCCACCTCCGCTTGGTACGGTGGGCACATGATGGCGCTTCTGATCACGCTCGCGACGGTGTTCACTGGCTCCGCCGCGCACCCGCGCACGCCGACGCTCGACGACTTCGACCTCTCCGCCTACTCCGGTGGGCTCTGCGTGAGCATGGCGAGCCCCGTTGACGCGGTCATCATCATCGGCTCTTCAGCCCTCATCTTGGGAGTTGCCGCGCTGCTCATCGGCCAGTTCTTGCGGCGGCGCGCGTAATCCTCCGGTAACCACACTCGGGCTTTCGCGCCGCAGGGTGTGGCCCCGAGCGAACCAGAGGTGCCTGTGACGTATTCACACGCCCTCAGCGCTTCCGGGAAGGACGACCGCGGCCAACCGGGAAGCCGCCGTGCTCGACCCACAAAGCCCCGTGTGATCTATTCCGTCACGTTTTCGGGGCATGCAAGGGGCGGTCTAGATACATAGGGGCGGTAGGGATGCGGAGAGTGGGATCCCTCAAGACGCAGAGCCCAGAGCCCAGAGCCCAGAGCCCAGAGCCCAGAGCCCCGACCCCGAGCCCGAGCCCACCTCGCACTGGACGACACGAGGGCTCATTGACATTTGTTGCCTTCGGGGTTGAACTGGAAGCATGATTGTTCTCGGTGCCGCAATGATCCTCGCCGGGGTGGGCCTCTTCTTCGCGTCAACAGTGCTCCTGCTTCGGGCGTATCGGGGCAGACGCATCCCGTACCGAATATCGAACGAGACCATGCCCGAGAGCTCAAACTTGATGCAGCTCATCGGCATGCTTCTCATCATTGCCACGGGGTTCTTCGTCGCCCGCGAGTTGGCTCCGTGGAACTTTCTGGTCTTGCTCCTGACTGCCATAGCCCAATTCATCATCTTTGCCATCCACAACCGCAGGGTGAAAGCCGAGCAACACGTAGACGATGTGGAGTAGCGCTCCCAGCCAGGAGAGGCGCCGCTTACGCGCGGCCTGAGTTTCCTCAAGTGCCAGCCTCGCCCAGGAGTGATACGGTTTTCCCTGGCCCCGTTCTCGGGGCGCGGACACGCGGGCCCGCCTGCGCACTGATTCGCGCATCTCTCGGGGCCACATTCACTGAAAATGGATCCGCAGCGGTGCGCCCTCGCACTGCGCTGCACCGCTACCGCACAGCACCGCGTTGCGAGGAGTTTTCCGTCGCGTCGTACCCCAGGGGGGAACACGTGTCATCACCCACCACGCAGCCCGATAGCCCGACTCCGGCGAAGCAGCCCGAGTCGTCGAAGTCGCCACAACGCGGCTTCTTTGGCCATCCGTGGGGGCTCGCAAATCTCGCGGGCGTCGAAATGTGGGAGCGTTTTAGCTTCTACGGAATGCAGGCGCTGCTCGCGTTCTACATCTACTACTCGGTCACCGACGGTGGTTTGGGGATGTCGCAGACCGCTGCGACCTCGATCGTCGGCGCGTACGGCGGTCTCGTCTATCTGTCGGCGGTGCTCGGCGGCTGGGTCGCAGACCGCGTACTGGGCGCTGAGCGGACGCTGCTCACGGCCGCATGCCTGATCATGGTCGGCCACCTCGCCCTCGCGTTCGTCCCAGGCGTCATCGGTCTCGCGATCGGCCTCGTGGGTGTCGCCCTTGGCTCGGGATCACTGAAGACTACGACGTCGACGGTGCTCGGCGACCTGTACGAGAAGGGCGACCAGCGCCGCGACGCCGCGTTCTCGATCTACTACATGGGCGTAAACATCGGCGGCTTCGCCGGCCCGCTGCTCACCAGCGCCCTCTGGGGCTGGAAGGGCTTCCACTGGGGCTTCGGCCTGGCCGCGATCGGAATGGCGATCGGCCTGGTCCAGTATCTGGCAATGCGCAAGCACACCGTGAGCGATTCGAGCCGGAAGCCGAACAACCCGCTGTCTGCCAGCCAGAAGCGCATCTGGGCTGTCGTGTTCGTCGCAGCAATCGCGATCATCGCGCTCGCGCTGTCGTTCGGGATCATTACCGCTGAGAACCTCTCGGCAATCGTTGTCGTGCTGATCGTGATCGCCGTCGTCGTGCTGTTCACCGTGATTCTCACCAGCCATCAGGTGACGAAGAGCGAGCGCAAGCAGGTCGCGTCGTTCATTCCGCTGTTCCTCGCCTCGGCCGTGTTCTGGTCGCTGTCGCAGCAGCAGTTCACGGTGCTCGCGATCTACGCCGATCAGCGCCTGAACCGCACCATTTTCGGTTGGGAGATGCCGCCGAGCATGGTGCAGACGATCAACCCGCTGCTCATCATCATTCTTGCCGGTGTTTTCGCGGCGATGTGGGTGAAGCTCGGCGATCGCCAGCCAAGCACCCCCGTGAAGTTCGCGATCGGAACGTCGGTCATGGGCGTCGCATTCCTGTGCTTCATCCCGTTCGCGGGCGGCGCGAACAACACGGTGCCGCTCATTGCCTACGCGTTCATCATTCTGCTGCTCACCATCGCTGAGCTGAGCATCTCGCCCGTGGGGCAGTCGCTCGCGACGAAGCTCGCACCGCGTGCGTTCCACTCGCAGATGGTCGCGCTGTTCTTCCTGTCGATTTCGCTCGGCTCGGCCGCGTCAGGAACCCTGTCGCGCTTCTACACGCCTGAGAACGAGGTCCCGTACTTCCTCGCGCTTGGCGGCGCGTCGATCGCCGTCGGTGCCATTCTGTTCCTCATGCGTGGGCCGGTGCTGCGCCTCATGGGCGGGATTCGCTAACAGTCAGCGTAGGATCCGCGCGGCGAAAGGCCGGTCGAAGTTGGGGCTTCGACCGGCCTTTCTTTATCATCGCAGCTGGGTTGGGATGATTCGTCGAGTGGTTCTGGGGGGAAGCCTCGACACCCTGCGCTGCGGGCTGAGGGCACCTGTTACTGGTGCAATGTCTTCCTCCGGGATCGCTCGAGGGCGGGCGCGTGAATCGCCGTGCCGCGCCTGCAGCCATGCTCTTGCTTCATCGCAAACCCAATTTCCGCGACAGTCTGGAACCTATCCAATGAAAGTTCAAGCCATCGTCTGTGCTTTTACTTATCATTCGCTGAACCACCATTCCTGTCAAGTCATTCGACGGTGAGGCTGAGAGGGCGGGCCATCGCTGACCCGCCCCTCACTGTTTCCAGCTACTCCGCTGCGTGCTGCTTCCGCCTGCGGGCCCAGAGCAGCGCTCCGGCTCCCAGCAGCAGCACCGCGATGCCACTTCCGAGGAGCCCGCCAACCTGAGCGCCCGTCGCCGACAACACCCCGCGAGGCTTGTCACCGGCGTGGCCACCGCCACCGGGGAGTGCCGTCACCTGCACGGCCGCATCATCAGAGTGCTTTCCAGCATCCTTCGGATCGCCGAACGTGTGGTAATCCACGGTCGCGGTGTTCGTGATGCCAGCGCTCTTCGCTTGCGGATCCACCGTCACCGAGAGAGTGATCACAGGTGCCTGCGAGGCACCATCGCTCGAGCCCTTCGGCTGGAGCGGCCCGAACAGCTCACAGCTGAGCGTTCCGCCGTAACCGCCCGAGCTCTGCCCGGTCACATCGCACTCACTCCAGTTCGGGAACGTGCCAGCCAAGTCCTTGCCAGCCCAGGTCACGTCAGTGACCTTGAGCCCGGCCGGGATCTCGTCAGTGACGACGACGCCCTCCGCGGCACTGTCATCGCTCACGTTTTGCACAGCCAGCGTGTAGTCGAAGGACTTGCCAGCCTCAATGCGATCGACGCTCGCGTCCTTCGCAATCTCAACCTGTGCGTGCCGTGCCGCCCCACAACCGGCGGTTGCAGGCGGGTAGCTCGCGTTGAACGTGAGCTCCGGGTTCACCGAGAACTGAATGGTTGTGTCCCCGCGCCACGAGTAGTCGAGCTCACTCGGATCAAGAATCAACCCGTTGAACACGTACTCCGAGGCTTGCTCTGCGGTCATCACGGTCGTGGTTCCCGGCAGCAGGTAGCCACCGCCAGGGGCCATGTCCGAGAGCCGCAGCGTACGCCAGCCCGGATAGTCGACGCTGATGCCCGAGGGCGTAAACGCGGAGCCAGGCCAGGTTTCAGTTCCGTTCCAGTTCGTCGAGCCGCCCGGCTCCACGAGGGAGACCTCTGCAGGCTTCGTGTCCGCGTTTGCCGCATCAGGGGTCCACCGGAAGTTCACCGGCTTCTCCTTGAGCAGCTCCGACTTCTCGACCGACCATCCAAGCATCGGCGCATCAGCCACACAGAGCGTGTAGACGGTTGCGGTGAGGTCTCGCACCGGTACCTGCACCTCAGCACAGTTGTTGTCGGCGTTCGCATCCCCAGCCATCTCCACGCACGCGGTGTTCGTGAGTTCATCGAGTGCGGCCGGAGCGTCGGGTGTGGGAGCGCCCGAGAGGATCGGCTCAGCCTGCAACACAGCTGCTGGCATGAACTCGACGCTGATCCGCACCTCGACCGACTCGCCAACCGGAATCTCATCGAGTGTGAGCTCGACCTTGTTTCCGGTGTAGCCGGGGGCAGGGCCCCAAGCAGCGTGCTCGCCCACCGTCAGCCCCGTGATCTTCAAGCGATCGTTGAGGGCGTTATCGGTGACCTTCACATTCTTCGCTGCCTCCGTGCCGTGGTTCGTCACAGTGAGCACGTAGTCAAACGTGTCACCGGGCGCGACCGAGGTCTCCCCCTCTGCGAGGCCGGCGGCCTTGGTGATGCTCACATCACTGAAGTTCACGGCCTGGCAGCCGCTGTCCTCGGCGATGAAGCCACCCGACACGATGCGCCCGATGTTCGGGATCAGGATGCCGGTCTCGCCGGTATCCTCGCAGACCTGTGCCTCCGGTGCATCGATCGGTGAGACCTTCACCGTCGCAGTCACCCGGTAGACGAATTCTGTGATTCCGTCAGCGAGGGTGTCCGGCGTGAACTGTGCACCCTGCACGATGGTCCACTCCCCCGAGACCGGGCTACGTGGGTTCTGCGGCTGCGGGGTGGCCGCGGTTGCGGCCTCAGCCGACCAGCCACCGACGGTCTCGACGCCCTTCGGCATCTGCGGTTCATCCTGCAGCGTGAAACTCACTCCGACAGGGTGTCGCGCGTCGGTCTCCGGGTACTTCACTTTGATCTCGTAGTCGAGATCAAAGGTGCCGTCACCGTTGTCCACTGTCTTCCCGCCGGTCTTTTCGATCGTCGGGTGGAGCGGCTCGGCGCAGGCCCCGGCCGGGGTCGACGCCCCGCCAGAGACGAGCTTGGCGGTGTTCAAGAAACCGCCGGCCTTCCCCTCGGGGAGGCACGCTGTAGTGCCTGCCTCGATGGCCTTCGGCGTGACCTCAGCGGCCACCGTCACCCGGTAGGTGTGGGTGTCGCCGGCTGCGATGAGCGTGCCCGCCGCAATGTCAGCGTTCCACTTCGTGTCAGAGAAGTCACCCTTGCCGTTTGGCCCGGTCCACGAGGCCGACTTCACGTCGATCCCGTCACCGAACGCGAGCGTGTCGGTGAGCTCGTACTTCGCCGCGAGGGCGTCTGGGTTCTTCACGACGAGGTCATAGCTGATCTTCCACAGCCCATCCGGGTCCTGGATCGTCTTGACGACCTTCTTAGACACGGTAGGTTGTGCACGCTCAGGCACGGGGATGCACGCGCCGTCGTCACCGGCGACGGTGTCTCCCTGTGTGAGCTCTGCGGTGTTGAAGAAGCCCTTGCCCGGGCCTGCGCACTCACTCGCCTCGGCGGTCACGTCGTTGTCGACGCGCGCCTCCCAGGTCACGAGCCAAGTGTGCGCCCGATCCTCCGCGCCGATCTTCACCGGCTCGCTCGCGAATGGCTTGCCCGATTCGATTGCGAACGCACGCCCCTGCGGGTCGGTATCCGTGCGCTTCGCGGTGCCGTCACCGAGGGTGACGCCGTTCGCAAAGTCCGGAGTGTCCGAAAGGGTATAGGAGGAGTCGAAGCCGCCGGTGGCGACAGCGAGCTTGTAGCTCACGTGCCACAGGTCAGGATCCTCAGCATCCTGCTCCGCCCCGACCGCGGACTTCGTGATCTTCGGGAGCGCGGGCTCCGCGCACGCCTGCACCGGGGTAGTGACCGCGCCCGAGACGAGCTCGGCGGTGTTCAAGAACCCGCCGGCCTCGCCGCCTTCGGAGCACGTGGCGCCGCCGTCGTCGATGGCCTTCGGCGGGACTGCCGCAGTGACGCTCACCCGGTAGGTGTGGGTGTCACCGGCCTGAATCGCCTGCTTCTTCGCGATCGCGGCGCTCCAGTCGGTGCCCGAGAAATCTCCCTTGGCGTTGCCGGGGCCGGTCCAGGAGGCCGACTTCACGTCGATGCCTTCGCCGAAGGCGAGCGCGTCACTGAGGTCGTACTTCGCGGAGAGCCCGCTGGGGTTCGTCTCGCCCTGTGCGGGGAGCGTGACCACGAGCTCGTAGCCCACGTTCCAGTCACCGCTCGGGCCCTGGGCCACGTCGACAACGGTCTTCGTGACGCCCGGGTACACGCGATCCTGCACCGGCAGACACACGCTTCCGTCACCGATCACGGTATCGCCCTGAGTGAGGGTTGCCGAGTTGAAGAAGCCGGTGCCCGGCCCCTCGCACTGCTGCTGGTCAGCGGGCATGTCGTTTCCGACGTGCGCCTCCCAGGTGACGAGCCACGTGTGCGGCTTGTCGTCAGCGCCGATCTTCACGGGCCCTCCCTTGAAAGGATCGCCCGCGGTGATCTCGAAGGCGTCCCCTACGGGTTCGGTGTCCGCGCGCTGCGCTGTGCCCTTTCCGAGGACGACGCCGTCGGCGAAGTCCGGGGTGTCGGTGAGCGTGTACGACGAGTCGAAGCCGCTGCCGGTGACGGTGAGCTGGTACATCACGTGCCACAGCTCTGGATCAGTTTCGTCCTGCACCGCTCCGACCGCTGTTTTCTCGATCGTCGGCAGCTTCGGCTCGGCGCACGCCTCGACCAGAGTCGGGGTGCCCGCCGAGACGAGCTTTGCGGTGTTCAGGAAGCCGCCTGCCTCGCCATCGGTGAGGCACTCTGTGGTGCCAGCCTCGACTGCGGCTGCGGTCACGGAGGCGACCACCGTCACGCGGTACCTGTGAGTGTCCCCAGCCGCGATCGTTGCTCCCTGCGCGATGTCCGCGCTCCAGGCACCCGCGGTGAAGTCGCCCGCGGCACTGCCCGGCCCGGTCCACGAGGCCGACTGCACGTCGATCCCGCCGCCGTACGCGAGGGTGTCGCTCAGGGTGTAATTCGCCGACAGCCCGTCCGGGTTCTTCTCGCCCTTCTTGGGGAGCTTCACGACGAGATCGTAGTCGATGGCCCAGTCGCCGTTCGGCCCCTGCACCGCCTTCGCGACCTGCTTCGACGCCTTCGGCTGCACACGCTCGGGCGCGGGGAGGCACGCGGTGTCGCCACCGGTGACCTCGTCGCCCTGGATCAGGTTCGCCGTGTTGAACAGGCCGCTTCCGGGCTCGCCACACACACGCTGCTCGGCAGGGATCGCGTCGCCGAGGCGCGCCTCCCAGGTCACGAGCCAGGTGTGCGTCTTGTCGTCCGCCCCAATCTTCACCGGGGTGTCACCGAACGGTGCCCCGGAGGTGATTGCGACTGCGTCGCCAGCCGGGTCAGTGTCGGTGCGCTGCGCGGTGCCCGCTCCGAGAGTGATGCCCGGCGCAAACGCCGGGGTGTCGCTCAGCGTGTAGGCGGAGCCGAAGCCGCCGGTCTTGACCCTCAGCTCGTAGCTCACGAGCCACAGGTCGGGGTCCGTCGGATCCTGCACCGCGCCGACTGCCTTCTTCGTGATCTTCGGTAGCTTGGGCTCGTCACAGGCACTCGCCTGCTCAGTGACCCCGGCAGCCGTGATCGCGGCGGTGTTCAAGAAGCCGCCGGCTTCGCCGTCGACGTCACAGGTGAGCGCGGAGTCTTCCGCGGACCACGCTGCCTGGTCGATGGTGGCGAGCACCGTGACTGAGTACTTCTCGGTACCACCTGCGGCGAGCGCGCGGTTCGTCGCGAGCGTCGCGGTGCCGTCTGTTGCGAAACTGCCGGTCGCGTCGCCCGGCCCAGCCCAGCTTGCCTCCGTGACGGTGATGCCGCCGCCGAAGCGGAGCTCGTCGCTGAGATTGTAGATCGCCTTGTGCTTGCTTGACTGGTTCTTCGCGATCACGTCATAGGTGACCTGCCACGAGCCGTTGTCGAGCTGGATGACCTTCGAGACCTGCTTCTCGACGTCTGCCTTGGCAATCTCGATCGACGCGCAGGCTTGCGACGAGGGCTCATCGAAGTGGTTGGCCACGGTTGCCGTGTTCCAGACCCCGGCATTCCCTGCGGTGTCACAGACGAGCGCCTCGGGCGATGCCGTGGCGTCGACCTTGACCCTGAGTACCACCGTGGAGGTGTGCACGCCACCCGGCCGAAGGGTCAGATTGCCGACGAGAACGCCGCTCCCATTCCACCCGGACTTCAGCGAGCCCCCAGTCGATGACACGCTGTCCACTTGGACCAACGTCGCCCCTGGCGGCATCGCACTCACAGTCTCTGTGAGGTCGTACGCGACAGTCGCCTTCGAACCGTTAGTGACAACAATCTCGTAGCTAACTGCCCAGGTACCGTCGCTGTTCTGCGTTACTGGCAGCGCTGTCTTCACCACGGTGGGCGATCCCGGTTCGGCGCAGGCGTTATCGCTGTCTTCGCCGCCTGGGAAGGAGATGTGCGCGGTATTGAAGAACGCCCCTCCGGTCTCGGCATCACAGGTGAGCTGTGGATTCTCTACGGTCTTGTCGAACGATGCAATCACGCGGAAGGTGTACGTGTCCGTGCTGTGTGCCTTGATCGGGGTGTTCGCCGAGGGAGCGCCGCCCTCGTTGATCCAGCTCGCCGTCCTCACGGAGAAGCCAGTACCGAACTTCAGAGTGTCCTCGAGCGTGTAGCTACTCGGCACCGGGCTGTCGTTCTTCACAGCGATGTCGTAATCAATCTGCCAGAGGCCACCCTCGAGCTGCACGACCTTGCCGTCGCTCTTTTCGACGGTCAGGGGTGCCGCCTTCGCGGTGTTCACGATCGTGCAGACCGCGTTGTCGCCCGCAGCGAGCGCGAGCGTCTCGTCGGAGCCCGCAGCAATGAGCTGAGGATCCCCGTCGTTCACAACGCAGCTGAACGCTGTGCCGTTGTCAAAGCCGTTCTGCTCGGCAGACTCGCTGAGCGAGTAGTGACCGGGCAGCACGTGCGTTGCCTTGACACCGCCAGCACCCTGCAGGGGCTGCTGTTCTCCGGGGAACGGGGTGATCGCGTCGGCTGCGTCGGGCGCGGCCCACGTTGCCGACAGCGTCCAGCGGTCGTCGCCGAGCTCAACCGTCTGCAGTTCGTCGCCGACCTGCACCTGCTTCACGAGCTCGAGCGTCGGCTTGGGGTCGTTGACCGCCGCGCACTTCAGCCACTCGCCAGCTTCGACCGAGACGCCTCCGTTTGCGCCGTCGACAACGGAGGTGCCCCAGGTGGGAACCCCGTCTTTCACGCTGGTCGCTGCCACGCACTCCCACGATCCGGTCGCGCCGGCCTCGTGGTTTGCGGCCCAGTCGGCTTGCTCCGTGGGTGCCCACTGCTGGGTGTAGCCCTCAGCTTCGGGCGTGCCCGGTGCTTCGGCGAGCGCATAGTTCGTACCGGCGGTCACCGGCGCGGTTGCGTCGGCGTGGCCTGACTTACCGCTCGGCCCTGCGAGCGCGCCCTCCGGGGCGATCGCGTCGAGTGTCCAGTCGGTCACCGGGGTCTGCCCGTGTGAGAGCTGCTTTTCGAGCGTCAGCTTCGGCTGTTCACAGGTCACGGTGTTCGTGAGGGTGACCTCGTTCACGCCCTGCTTACTCGTTTTGGTGAGCTTGGTGAGCCCGTCGCTGAGCGCGGGGGTGAATGTTGCGGTGTTCGTGCACAGGGCAGGAAGCCCGGTGACACTCTCTGAAACACGCACCGTCGAGTTCAGGCCGAGGTCTGAGAGGGTCTGGCCAAAGTTCACGCTGCCGCCGGGCAGGCTGGCGTTGTCCGTGAGCTGCAGGCTTGCGTTGAGCCCGGGGAGTGATTGCGGGGCCGTATTGGCCTGAGTCGTCTCCTCGAACTTGCCATCTCCGTCGGCGTCGATCTTCCAGACCTTGTCAACCCGAAGTTTCGCCGAGAGATCCAGTGCCTGGTTGTAGACCACACAGGAGACCGTCGCGTTTTGGATCGGGTCAACGGTGAATCCCGGGTTCGTTGCCGTACCGGTGTTTGTGACAGGCACGGGCTTTTTCGTGTCAGTGCGCACGCAGACCGCGTTCTTCCCGTCCTGCTTCGCAATGCTGTACTGCGGCGTCAACTCCTCGGAAATACTGAGCTTGCGTTGGCCTTCGCTCGTTCCTTCGAAGCTCGAGCGGAATCCAATGGCCCCCGTGTTTCCGGTGACACCCTGCGCACTCGTTGCGAAGCTGCTGTCCTTGACGTCGGTGCGGACCGTGGCCGCGGGAGCTGTAGCTGTGAAGCCCCAGCTCGCGCGCGGTGCCGCACTGTCGATCGTGCCACCAGCAGGAATGACCTGCTTGACGACGTTAACGGTGCCCTCGCAGTTCTTGGAGGAGAGCGCTTTCATCTGCGCTGCAAGGTCATTCCAGTTCTTGACCTGGTAATAGTCTTTGCCAGCTACCGGCCCGGAGATCGCGCGGAGGTTCTCCGCGGAACCTGAGATTCCGTCTCCAACACCAACGGCGATGATGCCAACGCCGTGGCTCTTGAGCGCGTTGGCCGAAGCGACCGAGTTTTCGATCCGTTCGAAGTTCGCCGAGTTACTGCCGTCTGATCCACTCCCGAACGTTGTCGGGAGCCCGTCAGTGATCATGATCACCATGTCGAGTTCACCATCGTCAGCGATCTCGTTTAATGACCAGAACCCTTGGTCCCAGTTCGTCTTCTGGTTGTTCGGCACGGCGATTCCCTGAGCCTTACGCAGCACGACATCAGCTTCTGCTTGTGTCGCGACGCTCCTCAGCGGCATAAAAGCGTTGTTGTTCCCGGTCGTATTGTTCGCCGGTGCGCTCGTCCCAAAAGTCTGAATCGCGACCTTCGACGGGGTACCCGTGAGCGCGTCAATTACGCTCTTCGAAGCTGCGCGGATCTGCGTGAGAGCAGAACTGGTCACGGAGCTGGAGAGGTCAACGAGCAGCGCGACGTCAACTCCGCACACTGCATCAAGCTGAGGGTTGGTGCGGGCACTCGCCCACTTGCCACTGCTCTGCCGATCCGATGGGAACCATGATGTTTCCACGGTCGGATAGGTGAACGTGCGACTCGACACACTTCCCCCGCTTGCCGTCGCTCCGGTGTAGTACGAGTAGGGCTCTGACTCGCTAGCTTCAAGGTTCAACTCGGGCAGCGCGCTCCAGCCCGTCGGGGTGGCGTCTGCCCGCACAATATAGCCGTTCTTGTTGGAGCTTCCCCTCGTCGGCACCTTCATCCAGCATTTGCCGGAGCTATCAGTCGTACAGGTGGCCGAAGGCGTCGTGTTGGTCGGCTTCGTGAGGCTCGTCGCTTCGTATGCACCAAAGGTCGCGCCTGCGAGGTTACCGATCGATCCTGACGGAGACAGACGGTCCCCCATTGCTGAGACCCGGATGAGCACCTCGCTCTTTCCAGGAGCGGTTCCCGTTCCTGGTCCGCTGTTCGGCGACGCGGCAAGCGGGGCAGCCTTCGGAGCTGGGGCCGCTAGTGGGGCGAGGCCCTCGGCCTGCGGTGCTTCTTCGACCGGAGCCTCGACTTCGGGTTCCGCCGGGGCCTCGGGCTCGCCCTCTTCGGGTACGCCCGGTGCGGGGGCTCCGGTGTTCTCACCTCCGGGCTCCTGCTCGGGAGCCGGTGTCTCGGCGGGCTCCTCACCCGGCGTCAGTTCTGCGGGCGCGTCCGTGACGGCCTGCTGAAGTGCGCTCTCGGTCGGATCCGGCTCTACTGCGGCAAACGCCGCGGTAGGAAGCCCGGTATACACCACCGCTGCGGCCACGAGCATTGCGAATGCCCGACCAACCTTTCGGCGCGTGGTTATACGTTTTTCGGGCGCCGAAAAATGGCGCGTTCGACTTTTTGACATGCGGAATCCCCATCCCCAATGATGCTGTCGTATTTTTACCGTCGTACTACTTGCCCCCAAGGCACGACTGCAGTCATGACCCTAGGCATCCTTTCCCGGAAACGCAAGCCGACAGGAGTGCGAAACCTATGTTTTACTAATGAGACTGGCGCTTACTTCGTGGGCGAAACATGTTTCCTTCCGGGCATAGGAACCCCGGAAGAACATGAGTGTGAACTTGGGTTTTCTCCTCAACCGCGCCCTGGCCGATCCGCCAGCAGGCTCGCTCCGAGCACGTCGTTCCCGATACCAGCGTCCCGGCAAATAAATCGCGAAATTCATATTCGATAGCACAATCGTTACGTTGAGCAACGCTGACGCCTCCCATCGGAATACGGCAAGATGGAGAGCACTATGAGCCCGAGAAACCTGTTCCGCTTGTTCGCCACCGCAGAAGTGATCACCTGGGCGGGCCTCATTGCCGCGCTCATCCTCCGAGCGACCGGAGTAACCGACGGCGCGGTCAGGATCGCCGGAGGTCTCCACGGCTTCGTCTTCCTCGCCTACTGCGTCACGACGGTGTTCGTGTGGGTCAACCAGCGTTGGCGCGCGGGCGTCGGCGTCACTGGGTTGCTCCTCGCAGTGATCCCCTTTGCCACGTACCCGTTCGAGCGCTGGCTCGACAAGCGCAGCATGCTCGCGGGCCCGTGGCGGCTCGCACCCGGCGGCGACGCACCCCAGGGCTTCGTCGAGCATGTGCAGGCGTGGATCCTCCGCCGCCCGATCCTCTCGATCGTTCTCATCGCGGCTCTCGTCGCGATCGTCTTTGTTGTGCTCCTCTGGCTCGGCCCGCCCGTGCCGAGGGGCTAGTATCCTCCGAAAGGAGTCACAGCATGAGCAATCTTGAAACCGCACCCACCGAGCGCGTCTGCACCCCGGGGCAGGGCCAACCCGGCGACGTCGAGGTCCTCGAGCCGCGCGACGTTCCTCTCGGCGGCCTGCGCGGCATGAACGTGCGCCGCACGCTTCCGCAGCGCAGCAGGAGCCTCATCGGCGCCTGGTGCTTCCTCGATCACTACGGGCCAGACAACGTCGCCGAGACGGGCGGTATGAACGTTGCCGCCCACCCGCACATCGGGCTGCAGACCGTGAGCTGGCTATTCTCCGGCACGATCGAACACCGCGACAGCGCGGGCAACCACGCGATGGTGCGGCCGGGCGAACTCAACCTCATGACCGCCGGCTCGGGCATTAGCCACTCCGAGCGATCCACCGCAGACACCACCGTGCTGCACGGTGCCCAGCTCTGGGTCGCGCTCCCCGCGCGCGCTCGCGGCATCGACAAGCGCTTCGACCACTACGCGCCGCCCGTCACCAGCGGCCCCGGATACACCGCGCAGGTGTTCCTCGGCTCGCTGCTCGGCGACACCTCACCCGTCGAGACCCACACGCCGCTCGTCGGCGCGGAGCTCACGCTCGAACCGGGTGCGACACTCGACATCACGGTGGATTCGCGCCACGAACACGGCGTACTCGTCGACAGCGGCCAGGTCACGCTCGCGCCGGATGCCGGAAGCGGCACGATCCTCAACCCTGCAGATCTCGGCTACGCCGCGGCGGGCTGCTCGGCACTTCGCGTGGTCGCCGGCACCGAGGGCGCGAGGATCCTCCTTATCGGCGGCGAGCCGCTGCGCGAAGAGCTCGTGATGTGGTGGAACTTCATCGGCGGCAGCCACGAGGAGGTCGCGGCAGCACGCGACGCGTGGCAGGCCACCCTCGATGCGGCGGGCGCCGGGCCGCTCCCCGCAGACGATCGCTACGGACTTCCCGACAACGAGCCCGAGCCGCCGCTGCCCGCGCCCGCGCTTCCCACTGCGAGACTGCTCCCCCGCAGCCAGTTGCCGCCGCTGCCCGCGGAGTCGGCGACAATCCAGACCACGTCGGCAACGCCGCCCACCAAATCGGCAACGCAGACCCCGCCGGCTCATCCAACAGGCCCGAGAGAAACCGAGGTACCCGAGATTTCTGACTCAATTCGCGTCGTCCACGAACCCGACGCAAAACGCTACGCGATATACGACGGGGAGCTCCTCGCGGGCTTCACCGCCTACCGGCTGACTGCGCGCGACGAGGGACGAGCCTTCGTGCACACCGAGATCGACGAGAAGTTCGGCGGCCGCGGCCTCGCCGGTACGCTCGTCGCCGAAGCACTCGCGGACACCCGCGACGCGGGAGTGCGCATCGTGCCGTACTGCCCGTTCGTCGTCGCCTGGCTGAAGAAGCACCCCGAGTTCGAAGACGCAGTCGACTGGCCCGCCGCGTGAGCGAAGCCATTCGGGTGAGCGCAGTAGTGATGCGCGACCCCGAGGGCCGGGTGCTCAACGTGCGCAAACGCGGAACCTCGACGCTCATGCTGCCCGGCGGGAAGCCGGAGCCCGGCGAAGATCCGCGAGACACCGCGATCCGCGAGTTCCGGGAGGAGCTCGGGATCGAGCTCGACCCGCTGTGGCTGCGCGGGCTCGGCGAGTTCCGCTCACCGGCCGCAAATGAGCCGGGTCGCGACGTTGTCGCGCACGTGTTTGAGCACCCGTACATCGCGGTGGATCAGCCGCTCGCCGAGATCGAACACCTCGAGTGGGTGGATCCCACGCGGGATCACCCGGCGATGGCCCCGCTCAACACCGAGCACGTCTTTCCTGCGCTCGCGCGTGCCGCCCGCCCGCCCCAGCGACTCGCCGTGTTCACCGGCTCGGCGCTCGGCAACTCCCCCGAGTTCGCCGCAGCAGCGCGCGACTTCGGCACCGCCATGGCGCACGCTGGCATCGACCTCGTCTACGGCGGCGGCAAGGTGGGCCTCATGGGCACCGTCGCCGACGCCGTGCTCACTGCCGGCGGCAACACCTTCGGGGTGATCACCGAGTCGCTGCTCGCCGGCGAGACCGGGCACACGGGCCTCACCCGGCTCGAGGTCGTCTCGTCGATGCCCGAGCGCAAGCGCCGCATGGCCGAGCTCACCGACGCCTTCGTCGCCCTTCCCGGCGGTCCAGGCACGCTCGAGGAGATCTTCGAGGTGTGGACCTGGGTGACGCTCGGAATCCACGCCAAGCCGGTAGCCATCTACGACGTGGGCGGGTACTGGCAGCCGCTGCTCGGCGCGCTCGACGCGATGGTCGATGCCGGCTTCTCGTCGCCTGCCGCGCGCGCCTCACTCATCGTCGCGAGCGAACCCGCAGAGCTCTTCGACAAGCTTGCCGCGTGGCAGCCGCCGCAACCCAAGTGGTCGTGATCCAGCCTGGTTCCATTACGCTGAGTGCATGAGCGACGCCACGAACCCCTCACCTGACGGCCCGCCGCCTCGCACCGGTCTGCCGCCATCGGTGACCGTGCTCCTCGGGCTCGCGGCCGCGGTCGTCGTGCTCGCTGGCGTATCTCAAGCGAGTTCGATCGTGGGCCCGCTCGCGATCGCGGCGGTCATCGTGATTATTTGCAGCCCGCTCAGGCGGCCCTTCGATCGCCGCGGCTGGCCGAGTTGGATCTCCACATCGCTCGTCGTGGCCCTCTCCTGGGCGGTGCTGCTGGTACTCGCTGGCATGCTCGCATTTGCGACCGCCGAGTTCACGCAACTCGTCATCGCGTACAGCGGCGAGCTTCGCGCGACCGCCGACAAGCTCTTCGAGTTTTTCACCTCGCTCGGACTCAGCGCCCAAATCACCGACGCGCTCACTTCGATGCTCACTCCGTCGCGCATCATCAGCTACGCGACATCGCTGGGTAGCAGCATTTTCGGCATCCTCACCGCCCTGTTCTTCATCTTTGCGTACGCGATCTTCATGGCCGCAGACGCTGGCCGCTTCGCGAAGGCGACCCGCTCCTTCGGCCCGTCGGCCGCGCCACGGGTGCGCCGCTTCGCTGAGTTCAACGGCAACGTTCGCCGCTACTACGTCGTGAACGCCGCCTTCGGGCTGCTCGTCGCCGTCGTCGACGGGTTCGCGCTGTGGGCCCTCGGGATCCCCGCGCCGCTCGTGTGGGCGATCCTCTCGTTCGTGACGAACTTCGTGCCGAACATCGGGTTCGTACTCGGGCTAGTCCCGCCCGCGATCCTCGCGCTCGTTGTCGGCGGCCCCACGCTCATGCTCGCCGTGATCGCGGTCTACGCCATCGCGAACGTGCTGCTACAGGTGCTTATCCAGCCGAAGTTCGTGAGCGATGCGGTCAGCCTGAGCCTCACACTCAGCTTCGCATCGGTGCTGTTCTGGACCTTCATCATCGGCCCGCTCGGCGCAATCCTCGCGATCCCGCTGACGCTGCTCGTGCGCGCGCTGATCCTCGAACGAGACCCTGAGCTTCGCTGGCTGCGCTGGCTCTCGGGCGACAACGCGGCGACCGAGCACAGCCCCCGGCCGGGGTCCGGGTCTGGGTCTGGGTCTGGGTCTGGGTCTGGGTCTGGGTCTGGGTCGGCAATGGCGTAGCGGCCCTGAGCCCGTTTGGCCCCGCGCGACCCTCCGCAATTCCTCCCTGCCCCGATTAATCTAGACCGACCCTTGCGAGGGCCAAACACGGGGCGGAATAGATAACACGGGGCGCTGGAGTTGACGAGCAACGCCGCGCTGACTCCCCTGAGCCCGCTCGGCTGCCGCGGGCGCTTCGCGCCCTTGCCAGGCACTCAGGCGGGCCCGGGCAGAACCCCTCCCGCAGCTCCCACTGACGGACACACCCTGCGGCCGAGGGGCCTCACGGGAGCTCCCGCTGCGGATGCACACGCCCCTGGCACTGACTGACCTGGTTACCCCTTTATCGCGAAGAGCCGCCTGAACCGCGGGCGCGATGCCTGCGCACGGCCGCCCGGTTCGCGCAGCGCACCGAGCAGAACCGCTGCCGACCGTTGCGGGTGACGTCGACGATCACGTTCGTGCAGGGCTCCGCTGCGCAGCGCCCAAGCCGCGTCACGCCACGGGTCGTGAGGTGCAGGGCAGTCCCGACCGGGATCACCGATCCCAGCACCTCGGGCAGCGACTGCCGGTCGTCACGATAGTGCAGATGCCAGCCCTCATCGTCGTGGTTCACGAGCTGCGGGAACGCTGCCGCATCGCGCATCTGCCGGTTCAGGATCTCAGATCGCAGCTCGGGAGTCGCCGCGTCCACAACACGCAGCCACTCGTCGATGACCGCGCGGGTGCCGACGAGGTCATCCACCTGCGCAAGGAAGGTCATCGTCATGCCGAAATCGCGCGTGCGCGCCTCGATTCCGTCGCGATCCTCGGGCCAATCGTTCGCAAGCGAGGCGGCGAGCAGCACCGCGTACGTTCCGTAAGGGTTGAGATGCATAAGGGCATTACATCACGCTAGAACCATGAACGTACACACCCAGCCAAAACTCATGCCGCTCCGCCCCGCGCAATCGCGGGTCGCGCAGCCGGGCAGCGCGCAAGAGGGGCTCGCACTTCCGGCGGCCGCGCACCCGCGCGCTGCGCTCCCAGCGCCAGAACACCGCCACGACTGGCGAACAGACTCCAGCCACAACACCGCGGAGGGTGTGGTCCGTTACGCTCGCTGCCACGGCTGCGCCGCCCACCGAGTTGAGCTGCAACCGTTCACGGGCGTTGCAACACCGATCAGCCGGGAGATTGGCCCCGCGGGCGGTCACCCGGGTGCGGGCGGCGGGCGCTCAGCCTAGCTGTCGCTGGGCCCTGCAGACGTTGCCTGCAGTCACCTAGTTCAGGCGATCCTCCCAGAAGGCGCGCAGCTGACGGCTCTTCGCGAACACGATCTCGTCCCACTCTTCGTCGGTCGTCGAGCTATCGGCAAAATCAGACGGAATCTTGAAGATCTGCAGCGAGACGCCCAGGCGCTCGCACAGGCTCGCGTAGGCGTAGCCCTCCATGTCGACGAGCTGAGCGCCGAGGCCCGCGATGTGGGTGCGCTGGGCGTCATCCTTCACGAACTGGTCGCCGGTCGCCATTGTCGCCGTCTCCTCGAGCAGCACCTCACCGGCCGGCGCAATCGTCGGCGACGGCAGCGAGAAGTCGTGCTGCACCAAACCCGTCACCTGGTAGACGGTGTCGAGCGATAGCCGATCCGCCCCCTCACCAACGACACCCGCGGTCCCGAGCACGATCACGCGATCAATGCTGCCCTCGCGCAGCGCCGCCGCGAGTGACACCGCAGCGTTCACCTTGCCGACGCCCGTCACCAGGTGTGGCACGCCTTCGAAGGCCGATGCCTCGTCACTGTGCGCGAAGACCAATAGGGGGTGTCGCTCGCTCATTCCGCTCCTCTTGTTACCGTGCGTAAATACCAAGACTAGCGTTTTTCGAAGACTTGTTCTAAGATAAATGGCAGAGCTTGCAAGCGACCGCGATTTCGTCCAGTGCAGGGCCAGTCTTCATTCCAGCGAAGTGCGCAGCAGCTCTCACCGATCCAGATGGATCCAACGCCTCACCTGAGGCCGAGTACGCATTGTGTCTGCACACAGCACAGCGTGCTGATTGCCGCTACGCATCGAGAAGATCGCGCAGCTTTGAAAGGACTACCCAAATGCATACCAAGAACATCACCCCAATTCGTCCCGCGCCGCGTACCCCGTACCACTCGCTCGGGGCAGACGCGACGATGCGCATCCCCGAGTGGGCGCAGCACCGCTCCGTCTACCGCAGCGCTGGTCGCACGCTCTACGTCGTCGAGACCGATACTCTCGCTGACGCACGCCGCGACCTCGTCCAGCTCGACAATGCTGGCTGGAACGTCTCGGTTGAGAAGTCCGGCCCGGCAGCGCGCATCGCGCTCAGCCGCGCCGCGTAACCGCGCCGCTTCATTTCCCGCAGCCCCGTCGGGCCGCCAGTCGTCGACTGGCTGGCCCGGCGGGGCTTTGCGCTGCGCTGCGCCGGTCTGCCCGTCCGCCCGCCTGCTCGCCTGCCCGGCTGCCCGCCTGCCTGCCCGCCCCATTTAATCCATTCCGACCCGTTCTCGGCCTCCGCAAGGGTCGGTCCAGATTAATAGGGTCGGTGAGGATTGCGGGCATGCGGCCCGGCACCAGCACCAGCACCAGCACCAGCACCCACACTCGACCGCGTGCCCGTGTAGCCGCGCGTCACATAGCGGGCCACCGCCAGCCCCCGGAGCTACACTGGCCGCATGAGTGACGTAGAACTTGCCACAGTCGAGAGTTTCGCGCTGGATCACACGAAGGTCCTCGCCCCCTACGTGCGCCTCATCGGCGTCGAGCACGGGCCCAAGGGCGACGCGATCTCAAACTTCGATATCAGGCTCGTGCAGCCCAACGAGGGCGAGATCCCGACAGCTGGGCTCCACACCATCGAACACACGATCGCCGCACTGCTGCGCACCCGCTTCGACGGCCTCATCGACATCTCGCCGTTCGGCTGCCGCACCGGCTTCCACATGATTGTGTGGGGCAAGCCTTCACCAGCCGAGGTCGCCGAAGCAATCAAGTCATCACTCACCGACCTGGTCGAGCGCATCGAATGGGCTGACGTCCCAGGCACAACGATCGAGAGCTGCGGCAACTACCGCGACCACAGCCTCCACTCTGCGAAGGAGTGGTCGAAGCAGGTACTTGCCCAGGGCATCAGCGTCGACGCGTTCGACCGCAGCGTCATCGTCTAGCCGCGCGGCTAGCCGACGAGCCGCGCCCGCACCTCGCGGGCTCGCGCGCGCACCGCGTCGGCGTCGAGGGTTTGGTGTGCCCCGTCTGAGTAGACGTGGCGGCCGCCAATGAACACGTGCCGCACGTCGTGACCGGTCGCCCCGAATACGAGGTGCGCCACGAGCGACTCGAGCGGCACGGGAGCTGCGGCCGTCACGGTGAGATCCACCGCGACGATGTCGGCGAAGCGCCCCACGGCGAGTGCTCCCGAATCAGGGAAACCGATCGCGGCCGCTCCCCCGCGCGTCGCGATGTCGATCGCCTGCGGGCCGAGCACTGCCGCGGCGTCCTGCCTTGCGCCGCGGTGCAGGATCGTCGCGTGCTTGAGCTCCTCGAACAGGTCGAGCGAGTTGTTACTTGCGACCGAGTCGGTGCCGATCGCGAGTGGCAGCCCGGCCGCGATCATCTCGGGGAACGGGGCGATGCCGTTGCCGAGCTTGATGTTCGAGACGGGGTTGTGGCTCACCGAGGTGCCCGTCGCCGCGAAGGTGGCGATCTCGTCGGCGGTGATGTGGACGCAGTGTGCCGCGTGCACGTCGGCGTCGAAGAAGTCGAGCGAGGCGAGGTGGTCGCCGGGAGTCTTGCCGTACTGTTCGCGGATCTGCGCGACCTCCGCCGCGGACTCCGAGATATGGGTGTGGATCGGGATGTTCCCGGCGAGCGCGCGCTCGCGCACCTCGCGCAGGAACTCGGGCGTGCACGTGTATGGGGCGTGCGGCCCGAAGCCGACGCGCACGAGCGGATCCTCTCGGTACTTTTCGGCGAGCCGCTCCACTTCGGTGAGCACCTCGGCGCCAGTCATTGCAGACACCGAGGGGAACGCGACGTTGTCATTCGCGTTGCAGGCGAGCGCCGCGAAGACACGCATCCCCGCCGCACGGACGCGCTCGATGAGTGTCTCGTCCCAGTAGTACATGTCGGCGAACGCCACAGTGCCGGTCTCAATCATCTCGACGAGGGCGAGTTCGAGCCCGACGATGAGGTCGTCGTGGGTGAGCCGCTGCTCGATGCCCTGCACCGTCGCGAGCCACTGCATGAAGCTCTCGTCGTCGGACGCACCACGCTGGAGCGTCATTGCCGAGTGCGTGTGCCCGTTCACGAGTCCCGGCATGAGCGCGTGGCCGGCGAGGTCGTGCGTCACGGTGCTGGCGGCGCGCGGTGGGCCGGCGTAGCTGATCCGCCCCGTCGCGTCGAATGCGAGTTCGGCGGGCGTGATGGTCCCGGCGGGGGTGAGCATGGCGTCGGCGCGGAGAACAGTCTCGGTCGTCATGCCCTAAGGGTACCGGGCGCGGCCACGCCCCGGCAGGTTATCCGCCGAGGCGGCGCTGGCGAGAGGAGTAGTCGCGGAGGGCGCGCAGAAAGTCGACCTCGCGCAGGTCGGGGTAGAGGGCCTCGACGAAGTAGAACTCGGAGTGTGCGGACTGCCAGATCATGAAGTCCGAGAGTCGCTGCTCACCCGAGGTGCGAATCACCAGGTCAGGATCCGCCTGCCCCCGCGTCCACAGGTGCTCACCGATCTTCTCAGGGGTGAGGGTCTCGGCAAGGTTCTCGAGCGTTCCGCCCACTTCTTGGTGCGCTTCGATAACGCTGCGCACGGCGGCGGCGATTTCACTGCGCCCGCCGTAGCCGACCGCGAGGTTGACGTGCAGGCCGGTGTTGCCGCGCGTGCGTTCTTCAGCAGCGGCGAGCGCGGCAGCGAGTTCAGGATCGAGTCCATCGCACGACCCGACGTGCTGCACTCGCCATGAGGGGTTGCGGGACAGCTCGGTCGCCAGTTCTCCGATGATGCCGAAGAGGTCGGTGAGTTCTTCGGTGGCGCGCGCACTGAGGTTATCGGCCGAGAGCAGGTACAGCGTGACGACCTTCACTCCTGCGGTCTCGCACCATCCAAGTAGCTCGGGAACCTTGCGCGCTCCCGCGCGGTGTCCGAAGGCAGCGCGCTCCTGCAGCCGCTGCTTCGCCCAGCGCCGATTCCCGTCAACGATGATCGCGACGTGGTGCGGGACCTGCGCTTCAACGATCTCACGACGCAGCCGCCGCTGGTACAGGCGGTACAGCAGGCCGGTACGCGGCGGGGTTGGCTGGGAACTCACTTGGGTAGTCTAGCGATTTGCTGGCGGATCCTCCCTGGAGCTTCTTCAGGCGCAGCCCCGACCGGCTGGGGAACCTCTACATATATGCCGCGGCAGATCTGTCGAGAACATACACTCGACACATGACCGTTTCCGATGCTGAGGATGCGGCGGGCACTCCCCCACAGCCGCAGGCCGACTCAGAACCTGACCGTTTCGCGCTGCCGCTGCTGGATGATGCGCTCGATCACGAAGCGGATCACGGTGGTGAGACTGCTGCCGGCGAGGTTTCCGCTGCCGAGGTGAAGCCGCTGTGGCGCGGCTGGATCCACGCCGGCACCTTCCCCATCGCGGTCGCCGGCGGCATCGTGCTCATCGCGCTCGCTCAGGGCGCGACAGCGAAGTGGGCGTCTGCGGTGTTCACGCTCACGAGCATGCTGCTGTTCGGGATCTCCGCGCTGTATCACCGCATCGACTGGCAGCCGAAGACGAAGCAGCTGTTCCGCCGGCTCGATCACTCGAACATCTTCCTGCTCATTGCGGGAACCTACACGCCGATCGCGCTGCTCGCGCTGCCGCCGGCGAAGGGCACGCTGCTGCTCATTCTCGTGTGGGCGGGCGCGGCGCTCGGCATCGGTTTTCGGATGTTCTGGATCGGGGCCCCGCGCTGGCTGTACGTCGCACTGTACCTGCTGCTTGGTTGGGCGGCCGTGATGTACCTCGGCGATATCGCGCGGGCGAACCTCGCGGCGATGGTGCTCGTGATCGTCGGCGGCCTGCTCTACACGCTCGGCTCGGTTGCCTACGCGACGAAGCGCCCGAACCCGGTTCCCGGGGTGTTCGGGTTCCACGAGATCTTCCACGCGCTCACCGCGCTAGCGTTCCTCTGCCACTGGACGGCCGCTCTGCTACTCGCGCTCGATCCGCTCGCGCTCCGCTAGCCGCGCGCGGGGCAAGCGGGCGGTGCCGCGGGAGCTCCGGGAGGAGCGAAAGCCTCGCCAGCTACACTGCACCGATTAATCTATTCCGACCCTTCTGCGGGCCGCAGAAGAGTCGGAATAGATTAATCGGGGTGGTGAGGATGGTCGGGGCTATGCCGGCGGGTCAGGCTCGCCCGCGAGCACCCGGAACACCGCGGCTCCGTAGCGCTCGAGCTTCACCTGGCCGATGCCTGAGATTGCGAGCAATCCCTCATCGGTCGTCGGCTGGTGTGCAGCGAGCGCGGCGAGCGTCGCATCTCCGAAGACCACGTAGCCGGGCACGCCCTGCTCCTTCGCCTCCGCGGCCCGCCAGGCGCGCAGGCTCTCAAACACCTCTGCCTGCTCGGGCGACAGGCTGGCAGCCGCCGCAGAGCGCTTAGCGCCACCACCGCCGCCGCGCGAGGAAGTCGCACGCGAGATCACTTCCTCGCGCATCCACACCTGCTCTTCACCCCGCAGCACCGGCTTCGCGCTCTCGCTCGGCCAGAGCACACCCCACTCGCCGCGGGCCTCCAGCAAGCCGACGGCCACGAGGTGCCGCACGACGCCGCGCCACTGCGCGACCGTCCAGTCACCGCCAATGTTCCACGTGGAAAGTTCGTCGAGCCGCATCTGCGTCACCCGCTCGGAGCCGACACCGCGCAGCACGTCGATATGCTGGCCGGCCGCGTAGGTGCGCCCGCGCTCGTTCTGCGTGCGGATAATCGTCGAGAGCAGCATCTGGGCGGGAACCGTCGCGTCCCACAGCTTCGGCGGGTCGAGGCAGACGTCGCAGTTCCCGCAGTTCTCGGGTGCGTCTGTTTCGCCGAAGTAGCTCAGCAGGTAACGCCTCCGGCAGGTCACGCTCTCGCAGAGCGCAAGCATGTGGTCGAGGTGCCTGGTCTGGTTTGCGCGCGTCGCCTGGTCGCCGTCGCCTGAGTCGATGAACTGCCGCTGCTGCACGACGTCGGCGAGCCCATAGGCGAGCCATGCCTCCGACGGCGCTCCGTCGCGGCCCGCGCGGCCCGTCTCCTGGTAGTACCCCTCGACAGACTTCGGCAGGTCGATGTGCGCGACGAAGCGCACGTCGGGTTTGTCGATCCCCATGCCGAACGCGATCGTGGCGACCACGACCACCCCTTCTTCGCGGAGGAAGCGGGTCTGCGCGTTCAGGCGCACGTCAGCGGGGAGGCCCGCGTGGTAGGCGACGGCGTCGACGCCCGCGTCACGAAGCGCCGCAGCGGTCTGCTCGACGCGCTTCCGGCTCAACGCGTAGACGATGCCGGCTTCGCCCGCGTGCTCACCCTTCACGAACGACAGTAGCTGCGCACGCGCGTTCTGCTTCGGCACGATCTGGTAGCGAATGTTCGCGCGGTCAAAGCTCGACACGAAGTGGCGTGCGCGATCGAGGTGTAACCGCTCCGTGATCTCACGGTGCGTTTCGGGGGTCGCGGTCGCCGTGAGCGCGATCCGCGGCACGTCCGGCCACTCGGTCGCGAGCGCGCCGAGCCGAAGATAGTCAGGGCGGAAGTCGTGCCCCCACTGCGACACACAGTGTGCCTCGTCGATCGCGAACAGCGCGACGCGTCCGCGCTTGAGAAACTCGACAGTTCCCGGCGAGGACAGCTGCTCGGGCGCGAGGTAGAGCACGTCGAGCTCGCCGTCGAGGTACGCGGCTTCCACGGCCCGGCGTTCCTCGGGAGCCAGCGAGGAGTTCAGCGCCGCGGCGCGCACGCCCGCGAGGCGCAGCGCCATGACCTGGTCGTGCATGAGCGCCACGAGCGGCGACAGCACGATGCCCGTGCCCGCCCGCGCGATCGCGGGGATCTGGTAGCACAGCGACTTGCCGCCGCCCGTCGGCATGAGCACGACCGCGTCGCCGCCATCGATGACGTGGCGAACGATCGCTTCCTGCTCGCCGCGGAACTCACTAAAGCCGAAGACCCCCGAGAGGATCTCTTGGGGGTCAAGCAGCTGGTCAGTCATACGGTTATGCGCCGTCCGGGCGCGATCCGCCGCCCTGGGGCGTACTGCCCGCGGCGTCGTCGGAAGCGGCCTCAGCAGCGACCGGAGCCGCGGCCGGCGCCGCCCCGCCTGCCGCCGCACCCGTCGCGGGCTGCTGGGCCCCGGCAAGCTCGGCGGCGATGTCGTCGCGGATCTCGTGGCGGTAGCTGTTCCGACGGATCCGCTTCACGAGCAAGAACCCGAGCGTAATCACTGCCGCGGCAAAAACCGCGGTCGCGATGAAGCCCTCGGGGCCCGGCGTGACCTTGTCAGGGTTGAACTCTTCGCCGTTCTTTGCGGCCACCGCGATGGCCGCGTGTACGGCACTCATGACAACGCTCATAGCGCGTCCTCCTCAATTCCTTCAAACAAATCTGCTTCAAACTCGTTGGTGTTCACGCGCGAGAGCGCCAGCCGGTAGTCCTCGAACGGCCACGCCTGCAGCTGGACCTCGTTGGGCCAGAAGAAGAACGAGCTGTCGGGGGAAACCTGGCTTTCGTGTGCTCGCAGCGCGTCGTCGCGCTTGTCGAGGAACGGGCCGACGTCGACGCGGGCGGTGCCGCTATAGCCGCGGCGCAGCAGCCACTCGGCCATCTCGTCGAAGCGGGCGATGAGCGGCGACTCGGGGTCGTGCTCGAGCAGCCAGGCGTGGATCGCTTTCACGCGCTCCGAGTTGAAGATGTCTTCGTAGTACATCTTCGACATCTCCCACGGCTCGCCCGCCTCTGGGTAGGCCGCGGCGTCGCCCGATTTCTCCCACGCGATCATGCTGATCTCGTGTGTGCGAATGTGGTCGGGATGCGGGTATCCGCCCTGCTCGTTGTAGGTGATCATCACGTGCGGTTTGAAGTCGCGGATGACACGCACGAGCGCCTCTGCGGAGACTTCCTTGGGGATCGCGGCGAAGGATCCTGCCGGGATCTCCTCGCCCTCGCCCGGGAGGCCTGAATCCTCGTAGCCCAGCCAGGTGTGCTCGAAGCCGATGATTTCGGTGGCGCGCGCCATTTCGCCGCGGCGAAGCCCCGCGAGGTCGCGGCGGCTCTTGGGGTCGCGGGCGGCGAGCTCGTTGAGCACGTCCCCGCGTTCACCGCCGGTGCAGCTGACAATGAGCACCTCGACGCCCCGGTCAAGGTAGTGCGCGTACGTGCCGGCACCCTTACTCGACTCGTCGTCCGGGTGCGCGTGTACGGCGATCAATCTGAGCGTCATCAACGTCCTTTCACATGCAGCGATCAAGCGTTCCCGCTACGCTGGCACGGGACTAGTCTAGCCAGCACATACCGGAGGTTCGCCGTGACCGAAATCGCCAGCGCTACCGTAGCCGACCGCTACGGTGCGAGTCGATCGAAGCGGTGGGATCGCCGCCTCGGCTGGACGCTGGGCTCGATCGCCGTACTGGTGGGTGTGTTGGTAATCGCTTTTGGCGGTTGGCGGCAGAGCACGACCGAGTTCCAGAACATCGGGTTCACTCTGCAAGAGGTCGCCGACGAGAAAAACGCAAACGTTGCCACGACCCGTTTTGAGGTGAACGCTGACCCCGGTGTGCAGGTGAGCTGCGCGGTTGAGGCGCTGAACACGTCGAAGGCGACGGTCGGCTGGAAGGTCGTGGATCTCCCGGTCATCGAGGGCCGCTCGCAGACCGTGAGCATCGATATCGTGACGCTCGGGCCAGCGACCGCAGCGCACGCGAAAGCTTGCTGGCCTGTCGAACAGTAGCTCTGTCCGACCACACTGATACCCTTATTGCGAACGCCCTGCCTGACGGGGCGTTCCTTTGAGATCAGCGGTGATGCTCCCCTTGCGGTGAGCGCACCCGCTCGCGAGAAACGAGGACACCATGGCCGAGCCCACGCAGACCTGGCTGACACAGGAGGCATTCGACCGCCTGCAGTCAGAGCTCGACGAACTCTCCGGCGCGGGCCGCAAAGACATCGCAGCGCGCATCGAGGCCGCTCGCGAAGAGGGCGACCTCAAGGAGAACGGCGGCTACCACGCCGCGAAAGACGAGCAGGGCAAGATGGAGGCGCGGATCCGCGACCTCACCGAGCTGCTGAAGCACTCGACCGTGGGCGAAGCACCCGAGGCGAACGGTGTTGTTGTTGTCGGCACCGTCGTCACCGCGGAGGTCTTCGGTGACGAAGAGCGCTTCCTGCTCGGAAACCGCAACCTCGCTGACGGCTCAGACCTCGACGTGTACAGCGCGGAGAGCCCGCTGGGTGCAGCCATCCTCGGACTGAAGGTTGGCGACCAGGCCAGCTACACTGCCCCGAACGGCAAGGAGATCCCCGTGAAGGTCACCGCCGTAGAGACTTACGCGTAGGCGAGTAGCCGCGCGCATACGAAGGGCCCGTGGTCAGCGATGAGCTGAGCACGGGCCCTTCGGTCGTCTCGGGGGCGCGCGTTAGTAGCGCTCGCCCACTCGCACCTCGTAGCCCTCGCCTCGGAGCGCCTGCGCGACGGCCTCGCCGTGCTCGGGCCCGCGGGTCTCGATGTGAAGCTCGAGCTCGACCTCGCTGATGGGGAGCTCGGTCGCGTGGCGCGTATGGATCACCTCGACGACGTTCGCGTTCTGCTCGGCGACGATGGTGGCGGTGCGCACGAGCTGGCCGGGAGCATCCGGCAGCAGGATGCGGAGCTTCGTGTAGCGTGCGGAGGCGGCGAGGCCGTGTCCGATGACGCGCTGCAGCAGCAGCGGGTCGATGTTGCCGCCGGAGAGGATCACCGCGGTCGTACCGACGGGCCGCACCTTGCCGGCGATCATCGCGGCAACGCCCGAGGCACCCGCCGGCTCCACGACGAGCTTGGCACGCTCGAGCAGGAAGACGATGGCGCGTGCGATGTCGTCGTCGCTCACCGTGACGATCTCATCGACGAACTCGCGCACGGCGGCGAAGTTTCGCACCCCCGGACGCGCGACGGCGATGCCGTCTGCGATCGTGGGCCGCGGCTTCACCGTGACCGGCTCGCCGGCCTCGAGGGAGGCTGGGAAGGGGGCCGCGTTTTCTGCCTGCACCCCGATGATCCGCATCGGCTTGCCGTGCTTCGCCGCCCACTGCTTCGCCGCCGCGGCGACGCCCGAGATGAGCCCGCCCCCGCCGATCGGCACGATGAATGTCTCGACATCGGGTGCGCTCTCGAGCACCTCGAGTGCGACGGTGCCCTGTCCTTCGATCACTGCGTCATCGTCGAAGGGGGCGATGAACACCGCGCCGGTTTCGCGCACGAACTCCTGCGCGGCGACGCTCGTCTCGTCGAAGATATCGCCGACGAGCTGCACCTCGGCACCGTAGTTGCGGGTCGCCTGCAGCTTCGGCAGCGCGACGCCCTTCGGCATGAAGATCGTCGCCCGGATCCCGAGCTCGCGTGCCGCGAACGCGACGCCCTGCGCGTGGTTACCAGCCGAGGCGGCGACGACGCCGCGCGCCCGCTCCTCCTCGGTGAGCTGCAGCAGTCGGTTGTATGCGCCGCGCAGCTTATAGGCCCCGGTGCGCTGCAGGTTTTCGCACTTCAGGTAGACCTGGGGGACCCCGCTAATTCCAGCCAGAAACCGTGAGCTTTCGAGGGGGGTGCGCTGCGTAATCTGGTGTACCCGTTCGAGGGCTCGCTCAAAATCTTCAAGCGTGGGTGCCTGGTAGGCGTCGCTCATGCGATGGGTCCTTTCCGCGCGTGTTTCGCTACTGCTTTCGCCCGCGTTTTCGCGAGTCGATGTACCTGGTCTCTTCGGTGAAAATCTGCGGCCGGGTCGGTGTCCGCCTCCCACTGCCGTTTCGCGAGCACGCTCACGATCGCGTTCGCTGCCGCCGCGATCGGCACCGCGAATAGCGCCCCGGGGATCCCGGCGAGCAGCGTGCCCGTGGTGACCGCGAGCACGACGCCCAGCGGGTGCACGCGCACAGCGTTGCCCATGACGAGCGGCTGCAGCACGTGTCCCTCAATCTGGTTCACGAGCACGACGACGCCGACCATGATCAAGGCGGTCACCGGGCCGTTGTAGACGAGCGCGATGAACGCTGCGAGGCCGCCTGTGACGATCGCGCCAAGGAACGGGATGAAGGATCCGAGGAACACAAGAATGGCAATCGGGATCGCGAACGGCACCCCGAGGATTCCGGCACCGGCACCGATGCCCACCGCGTCGACGAAGGCCACGAAGATCTGTACCCGCACATACTGCCCGACGGATACCCACCCGGCGCGTCCCGCTGCGTCAAAGGCTGCGTGTGCGCGTGCCGGAGCAAAGCCGACGACCCAGTACCAGATCCGCTTGCCGTCGATCAGCAGGAAGACGAGCGAGAAGATGGCGAGCAGCAGGCCGGTGACGAGCTGCGTGGCCGTTGTCGCGACGCCGAGCGCCCCGGTCCACAGCGTGCCCTGGTTGTTCTCGAGCAGCTTGAGGGCCTGGTTCACGAAGTCTTGCAGCTGGTCGACCGGGATGCCGAGGGTGTTGTGCCGCACCCATTCCAGAATCTCGTTCCACACCTCGACTGAGCGCTTCGAGAAGTCACCGAAGCCGTCACGCAGTTGGGTGACGATGAGCCAGATCAGCACCCAGAGGGCGGCAACGAAGACCCCCAGTGCGGCAATGATCCCCGTCCAGCGCGGCAAGCCGCGACGCACGAACCATTCCACAACGGGGTTGAGCAGCGCCGTGAGGAGAATCGCAATGAGCAGCGGGATCGCAATGATCCGCACCTGCACGATTCCCCAGACGAGGCCGCCGACGGCAATGGTAATGATGATGAGCCGCCAAGACCATGCCGCTGCCACGCGCATGCCCAACGGCAGCTCCTCTTCGGCGCGCTGCGTAGGTGACGCCTGATCAACGCTCTTGTTCGGCTCTTCCACGTCCACAGTCTACTGATGGGCGTATGCAGCTGCGCGGCTAGGGAGCGCTAGAGCAGCTTTCGCAGCCAGTTTCGCACGAGGCCGTCTTTGGTCGCGGTGAACGGCGGCATCACCGTCGGCGCGAGGGTGTCGGGGCGCAGTGGCTTAGCGAGCACGGCCTTCTCGTGGCTGAAGATCCGGAACGACAGCTCTCCGTGGTACGCCCCCATTCCGCTCTCGCCGACCCCGCCGAAGGGAAGCTCGGGAGCAGTGAGGTGCATCACGGGCACGCCAAACCCGAGCGCGCCGGAGCTGGTCTCGCGCTCCCAGCGCTCGCGCACGGCGCTATCGTCACTGAACACGTAGGCGGCGAGCGGCTTGTCACCGCCGCGCACGAACGCGATTGCGTCGTCGAGATCGGTCACCTCAATAAGCGGCAGGATCGGACCGAAGATTTCCGCCTGCATGATTCCCGAATCGCGCGAGACGCCCGTGAGCACTGTCGGGTCGAAGTGGAGCGTGTCAGCGTTGTGCCCGCCGCCGACCACAGCCCTACCGTCGGGGA